>MVZJ01000217.1 GCA_002069095.1 Bacteroidetes bacterium ADurb.BinA174
TAAAACGTTCGGTATAAATTGTATCATAGAACCGCCAGTCTGTTACGGGTGCAATGGCTACTCCGGCCTTAAAAATACCGTTACCGCGACTCATGCTCATCAGTACATTGTATCCACCGTAGCTCCAACCCCAAATACCGATGCGGTTACCGTCAACGTAAGGTAGTGTACCTAAATACCGAGCGGCTGCCGCCTGGTCATCCGATTCCATCACTCCCAAATTCATATAAGTTTGTTTACGAAACTCTTCGCCGCGAGCGCCGGTTCCTCGTCCGTCAACCGATACCACCACAAAACCCTCGTTCGCAAGTGCATAGTGCCAATCGATACTGTAACGGTCCAGCACCTGTTGCGAATTGGGACCGCTGTACTGAATCATCACGACAGGATACTTTCTTGAAGCGTTAAAGTTATTCGGCTTAATAATCCATCCGTTTAACTTCGTAATTCCGTCGGCAGCCGGCACGGTTATAAACTCTCGTTTCGGTAATTTTGCCGATGCGACCTGATCAGTTGCACGTTGGTTGTCTTCCAGGACACGCAGTTCCTTGCCGGTGGCGTCGTGCAGGGTAATAACGGCAGGCATGTTGGAATCAGAAAACTCGCTCAAATAAAACTTTCCGTTTTTACTAAATGTAGCCCTGTAACTTCCGGGTTTTGCAGAAAGTTTTTGCGGCTGTCCTTTGTCGATGTTCACCTTATAAATATTCCTGCGGAGCGGGCTTTCATCGGCTGCTTCGTAGAAAATGGTATTGGTTTGAGGGTCAACGGCCAATAGGTTGGTTACGTCGAATTGTCCCGTTGTCAGTTGTTTCTGCAACGTTCCTGTGTAACCGTAAATATAAATGTGGCTGAAACCGTCTTTCTCGGAAATATATGTGAATCGGTTTGGGAGAAAATGAATGGTATTGAGCAACTCCGAATCTACATAATATTTGTTTTCTTCTCTGAGAATAAGTTTAGCCAAAGTCGTTCTTGGGTTCACAAAATACATATCGAACTGGTTCTGATTACGGTTGAGCGTCATAGCCACCAGTTCTCCGGCATTGTGTGTGAATGTTATCCGCGGGATATAACCGTCGGCATCAAGCGGCACATCCATTTTTCGGGTAGTGCGGGCGTCGATATCAAAAACGCGCAGTTCCACCGATGAGTTTTTCTCGCCCGGTTTAGGATATTTATAGGTGTAAAAATCGGGATAAAGCTCCTGATCGAATGTCTGAAACTGATATTGCCTTACTTGTGATTCGTCGGAGCGAACAAAAGCCAGCAGTTTATTATCTGGCGAAAACTCCATCAGGCGCGTAGTCGCGAATTCTTCTTCGTAAACCCAATCGGTGGCGCCGTTAATGATTTTATTGAATTCACCGTCTTTAGTAACCTGCGATTCGGTATCGAAATCGAATTTGGCGAGCCAGATATTGTTGTCGATAACATAAGCCAACATTTTACCATCGGGCGAGAAAACGGGAATCATTTGTTTCGATGGATTTTCAGTAAGTTTTCGTACCAGATTGCGACGCACATCGTGATAATAATACGTGGCTTTGAACGAGTGGCGGTAAATCTGTTCCCTGTCGCGGTAAACAATTACGCGATTTTCATCGGGGCTTACTAAAAATCCCTGAAACGTATCAAATGTGCATTCCCGCGCTTCGCGCGTGTTGAAAAGCGTATCCACTGCATTTCCCGTTGCGTAAGCAAATTTAATGACTGCCGTGTTTTCGGAATTCATTTGGTAGTAATGCATCCCGTCGGCAGAGGATATCATGGATTTGACGCCTCGTGCCGAAAAGCGGCCTTCTACCAGGTCTTTTAACGTGTAGTTTTGTGCTTGTAAAGGTAAAACACAAACTGAGAGTGCAACAAGTGTGAAGTAGAGAAATAAGATAGTTTTTTTCATATTATGTATTTTTGAAGATAGATATATCATATTATCAATCCAAAATGCAATTTAAGCGCCTTTGCCGAAAATCCTTCGCAGGAAGTCGAACCGTGCTTGCCGTATTTCTCAGATAAAACATCATTGACGGCAAATAATTTTGCCAGTTTCTTTTCGTCTAAAATTATTTTACTCATATTTCTAATTCTGCAAATATTTTTTGAGCTTTTTTGATTTCGTTTTCGATTTTCGTTCGTCAGCAATGCGTTTTAGCTGTTCATCCATCTTTTAACGACTATTTGTGAGACACAAAATTAAGAATTATATCCGACATATTGTCAAAAACAAAACGCCCTGAATCGTTAAATCAGTAAAATAACCTACAATATCACAAAAATAATCATTACTTTTGCGCATTATTCTGAAAAGAATTACGGAAAATCAATTTATGATTGAGCATAAAGGGATCATAACAAGTATATCGGACAATAAGTTATCTGTCAAAATTTTACAGGAATCTGCTTGTAGCACTTGTCATGCCAAAGGCTCCTGTATGGCTGCCGACTCGAAAGAAAAATTGGTGGATATAACTGACAGTAGCGGCAAGTACAATATAAACGATTTGGTTGTTATTCAGGGAAAAGAGTCGATGAGCTACAAAGCGGTTTTGTGGGCTTTTGTGATTCCCATTATCATTCTGGTTTTAGTGTTGATACTTACCACTTCGGTTTGGAAGATGGGAGAGATGAAGGCTGCCATTACTTCTATTATCGCTTTGGCGCCATATTACGCTATTCTTTATCTGTTGCGTAATAAAATGGCAAATTCTTTTAAATTTACTATCAAAAATAATAATTGATATTTAAAATATGAGTGTATTACTTTCTGCTGTTGTCACATTGGGAGCAATCGGCGCCGGAAGCGCAGCGATTCTCTATTTTGTGGGACGCAAATTTCACGTGGAAGAAGATCCCCGAATCGAAGAGGTTCAGGAAGCGCTTCCCGCCGCCAATTGCGGCGG
>MVZJ01000218.1 GCA_002069095.1 Bacteroidetes bacterium ADurb.BinA174
AGTCCGAAACCCTCATTTACGTATTCAGTGCCGTTTACCTGATAAGAAATTATCAATCCGGTAGTTTTATCGAAAACTGCGTTGAAGTTTTTTCCGCTTACTGTAACCTTACTATCATCTTCTTTCACTGTAGCCGGTTTTTGAGATGCAAGTTGCAACTTTGGAAATTCGTTCACAACAAATTGATCGCGTGCTACTATCCACCCGGCGGGAATTAATCGGTTTTCTTCTCTTTGTACTACATTGAATTCGATAGTTATCTGGCCTTTTGAATTCAGGTATTTTGAAAGTCCCGGAACAACAATGTTTTTCGTTTCCTGAGTCCCGACATTTACATTCAATCTGCCTTTCGTTAATTCCTTCCCGTGTGATTTAACAATATAATTAAGGTCGTATTGACTCAGATCGATAAAAAAATTCTCGTTGAAGACATCAACAGAGCCGTTTTTTGCATCGAAGTTTTTAAACCACACGTTTTGATATACTTTTCGCATCTCTTCGGAGTGTGGTTTAACGGTTCTGTCGGGAAACACGACACCGTTAATACAAAAATCTCCCGAACTTGGTGTGCCGTTTGGGCCGAAATCGCCCCCATAAGCCCAAAACTTAGTGCCGTTTTTATCTGTCTGTTCAATACCCTGATCCACCCAGTCCCATATACAACCGCCCTGCAACAACGGATATTTACGAATTATATTCCAATATTCTGTAAAGTTACCAAGACTGTTTCCCATCGCATGCGCATATTCACAAAGAATAAGCGGCCTGTTTGAACGTTCGTTTTGTGCATATTTTTCAATATCCGAAGGATCGCTGTACATGGGGCAGAAAATATCGGTGTTCCACTCCAGACCACTTTGTTCGTACTGTACCGGACGTGATGAATCGCGTTCTTTTATCCATCGGTATGTTTCATAAAAATTGTATCCGTTGCCTGCTTCGTTACCTAAAGACCATGTGATAACGGAAGGATGGTTTTTGAATGTTTCCACCATGTTTTCGGTACGGTTGAGGTGGCTCTCCAGAAACAGAAGATTATTGGCAAGTGTTCCGCCCACCTGACGGTTGTAACCCATACCGTGGCTTTCAATATTTACTTCGCTGATAACATAGATTCCATATTCGTCGGCAAGGCGGTAGAAAAGTTCCGGCTGCGGATAATGGCTTGTACGTGCCGTATTTACATTATATTTTCTAAAAAGCTCAAAATCTTTCCGCATGAGTTCCTCAGTTACATAATGTCCTGTTTTTTCGTTGTGCTCATGAATATTCACTCCTTTAACAAGTACAGGTTTACCGTTTATTTTGAACTGTTTGTCTTTGACTTCCGCTATTCTGAATCCGATTTTTTGAGATGTAGCCTCTATAGTTTTTCCGTTTCTGTCTTTCAACTCGATAACGAGTGTATATAAATTGGGTTCTTCGGCAGACCATTTGACAACATTGGGTATTTCTTTGAAGAATGTTATTTTTCCGTTATCTGAAGTTTTTACATTCTTGCTTTCCTGACTGATAATATTTCCTTTTTTATCCTTTAATTCATACGCGACAGTGGCATTATCGCTATTTTCAATTTTTATGTCAAGAGCAAATCTTCCGTCGTTGTATGTATCATCAAGGAGTGAGCGGGTAAAAAAATCGGCAATGTGCGTTTTAGGACGGGCATACACATAAACGTCACGTTCAAGTCCCGATAAACGCCAGAAATCCTGACATTCCAGATAACTTGCATCCGAAAAACGATGTATTTGAATAGCCAATACGTTTTTTCCGGCTTTGGCCAATTTTGTAAGGTTGAATCTGGCAGGTAACTTGCTGTCTTTTGTCATTCCAAGGAATTGCCCGTTCAGATAAAAGTAAGCCGCTCCTTTTGTGCCGTCGGAACTTAAAATGATATCTTTTCCAATCCATGATTGGGGAATTTCAAATTCTTTACGGTATGTCCCAACCGGGTTAAAATCGTATGGAACCGTCGGGGGAGCAGGCCTGTCCCAGTAAGGAGGATGTCCCGGCGATGTGAACTCATACGTGGTATTCACATAGATAGGTACCCCAAAACCCTGAATCTCCCAGTTTCCCGGAACCTGAATATCTTTCCATGTACTTGCATTGAAATTTAAATCATAAAAACCATCTTTTGGGCGATCGTTAAAATTGTCCACATAATTAAATTTCCATGTTCCGTTTAATAATAGAAAATCACTTCCTTTACTCGAATAGCCCGCATTTTGTGCTTGTTCCTTGTTAGAAAAGGAAAAGAAACTTGCCCTTGGCTTTTCTTTGTTCAGGTACAATAGTTTTGGATTTGTAATTTCCTCGTACCTATTTTCTTGTTGTTGAGCGTTTAATAATCCCATACTTACTAAGAAGGTGATAGTAAAAAGAATTAACTTTTTCATGACTTAACTGATAAAATAAAATGATTATTGAGCTAGATTTTCTGCAAACTTACATAAAAAAGTTTGAATTTTATACGCCGTCCCATAAAAATCGGGGCCGTAACCGTTCTAATTGTAATTAACGTGCTCTATGGCACAAAGTATAATTTAAAAATTATAAATATGAGAACAGTTAGCGGCCTCGACGTTCACAAAGATAGCATATTTATGTGTATCTTAGACGAACAAGGCAAAAAAACAGAAGAGAAATTTGGGGTAACCACTCGCGAGATAAAGCGTTTGGGAAGAGTGATGCAGTCGCGTTACGTTAGCGATGTATGTATGGAAAGCACCAGTATTTACTGGATGCCGATATGGCGTTTGTTGGAAAGTGATTTCAGGCTTCATTTGGTCAATCCCTTGTTTTTAAAACAACTACCCGGGCGTAAAAGCGATGTAAAAGATGCCGAATGGATAGCCACGGCTCTTATCAAAGACTTGGTCAAAGACAGTTTTGTTCC
>MVZJ01000219.1 GCA_002069095.1 Bacteroidetes bacterium ADurb.BinA174
TGGCTCGATAATTTCTTACAACAACAATCAGGTAATCATCAACGAGCCATACAAAGGCCTTCCGGCAGATAAAGCAGGTTTGAAAGCGGGCGACGCCATCCTGGAAATTGACGGCGCCGATATGCGAAAAGCAACGGTAAAAGATGTAAGCGACAAATTGAAAGGAACTCCGGGGACATCGTTGAAACTAAAAATTCAGCGTCCGGGTGAAAACAAACCTCGCGAAATGACCATCGTTCGCGAAAAAATAGAAATCGATCCTATCACCTACTCCACTGTTTTAGACGACAACGTGGGATATTTACATTATTCGGGATTTACTAACGGTAGCTCAAATCGGGTGAAGGAAACCGTTCTGGATTTAAAGAGAAAAGGCGCTGAATCATTGGTTATTGACCTTCGCGGAAACGGCGGCGGTATTTTGGACGAAGCGGTTAATATTGTTAACTTTTTTGTTCGGAAAGGCCTCGAAATTGTTTCCACAAAAGGGAAAGTAAAACAATGGGACAGGTCGTACCATACTCAAAACCAGCCAATAGACACGCTTATGCCGATTGTTGTGCTGATCGACACAGGATCGGCATCCGCATCCGAAATCGTTGCCGGTTCATTGCAAGATTTAGACCGCGCTGTCATTATCGGTAACCGCTCCTTCGGAAAAGGGCTTGTTCAAACGCCACGTGATTTGCCTTACGGCGGAAACATAAAAATCACCACATCAAAATATTACATTCCAAGCGGACGATGCATTCAGGCATTGGACTACTCGCATCGCAATCCCGACGGCTCTGTGGCACGCGTTCCCGATAGCCTGACCAATGTTTTTAAAACCAAAAATGGCCGCGAAGTTCGCGATGGTGGCGGTATCACGCCCGATTTTGTTATTCCGCAGGAAAAAGGCGGAACTATTGGTTATTACCTGATTGCCGAAAATATTATTTTCGATTATGCTACCAATTGGGCTATAAAACATCCGACAATTGCATCGCCGGAAAATTTTCATCTTTCGGATGCCGATTACGAACAATTTAAACAGTTTGTAAAAACCAAAAATTTTCAGTACGACCAAATGAGCAATCGTTCGTTGCAATCATTGAAAAACATTATGGAGTTCGAAAGATATTACGATACTGCTTCGGAAGAATTTAAAGCATTGGAAAACAAGCTACAACCTAATCTCGATCGCGATTTGGAGCTTTTCAAAAAAGACATCAAGCAGATAATTGAAACCGATATTGTTCAACGGTATTACTACAAGGAAGGTGTGCTGATTTACGAACTTCAGGATGATCCGGTATTGAAAAAAGCAAGAGAAGTGCTGAAAAACAAACAACTTTATAATTATACGCTGCAACCGAAGCCGGCAAATATTCCACCGGCAAAGGAAACTAAGAAGAAAATTGAGAATCAGTATTCGTAAAAAATTATCCCGCCCGACCGATTAGCGATCTGACGAGTTTTTAATTTTGTCTGTTCATGAACCGTACTTTTTCAACTTTACTTCTTCTATTCATTTTTTCGCTTTCTCAAGCGCAAGAAAAGCGCGTAAGCTTGCTTTTCGCGGGCGATGCCATGCAACACCTTCCGCAAGTGCATGCAGCGCAAACCAAGACGGGTTACAACTACGATTCTTGTTTTTATTTACTGAAAAATAAAATTTCATCGGCAGATATCGCTTGTGTGAATTTTGAAACCTCTTTGGGTGGAAAACCTTATTCCGGTTATCCACAATTCAGTTCTCCCGATGAGTTCGCTTTCGGGTTGAAAGATGCAGGATTCGATGTTTTCTTTTTGGCCAACAACCACGTGGTGGACAAAGGACGCAGAGGTTTTGAACGTACGCTCGGCGTGTTGGATTCCATCGGAATAAAATATACGGGAGCGTTTAAATCGAAAAACACACGCGGTCTGAATTATCCGCTGATGATCATCAAAAACGGCATCAGGATTGCTTTTTTAAACTACACGTACGACACCAACGGACTTCCGGTTACTGCACCCAATATCGTAAATGTCATTGATACAACGCAGATGAAAAGCGATTTGCGTCTCACGCAACTGTATAACCCCGATATCGTTATTGCCAACATGCACTGGGGCGATGAATACGTAACTAACCCAAATACCGGACAGAAAAAACTGGCCGATTTTCTGTTCAGAAACGGTGTCAGGATTATTATCGGCAACCATCCGCACGTAGTGCAACCGTTGGTTAAAAATAAAGTGGATGGAGAGATTGAATCGGTTGTTTATTATTCGCTCGGCAATTTTGTTTCCAACCAGCAAAAAGTAAATACCGACGGTGGTGCGTTGGCTGAAATCGTTATCAGCAAAACCGATGATGATAGTCGGGTGAAGATTGAATCGTGTGATTATTCGTTGGTTTGGGTGAGAAAACAAATCGAAAAAGGAAAACTAAACTATACACTTATCCCGGTGGAAGAACATAAAAAAACGGCTATTTCGGTTTTGACTCCACAGGAATTGCAAAAAATGAATATCTTTGTAACTAACGCCGATAAAATAATCGGCAGAAAAATTAATTATTGACTATGCCAACATTGGAATTCATTTTTCGCTTGCTGGCGGCAACGGCTGCCGGCGGTGCAGTAGGTTTGGAACGCCAGATAAACAATAAAAGTGCAGGATTTCGCACCAACACACTTGTGGCTGTTGGCGCTGGCATTTACGTCCTTATCAATGTGTTGCTCACAGAAAATGGCGGGGACCCCACCCGAATAATCGGACAAATTGTGACGGGAATCGGATTCCTTGGAGCAGGTGTTATTTTACACAGAGGTATTAATGTTCAGGGTCTTACAACGGCGGCAACTATTTGGTGCAGCGCTGCCTTAGGTTCTCTTGCCGGATTAGGCTTATATAAGGAACTTCT
>MVZJ01000220.1 GCA_002069095.1 Bacteroidetes bacterium ADurb.BinA174
CTTTTCGTAATCCAAATCAGCCAGTTTATTCAATTCTTTGGCTTCTTTCAGAAAAGATTTCATTTTTGTTTTATTCTTCAGCGGAAATTCCGTAAGTCCCAGATAAATAGGGTGCAGAGCGTACGACGAAATAGCGCTGTAAGGATATGAGTCCTTCCAAGTATGTGTGGTTGTAGTGTCGTTAATGGGCAACATTTGAATGAGTTGCTGATGGGTCAACTCTGCCCAATCGACCATTTTTTTCAGATCGAGGAAATCGCCGATTCCAAAACTGTCGTTGCTGCGAAGTGAGAAAACAGGAATGGCCGTTCCCGTTCCTTTATACGAAAAGAAATCGTAATGAAACTGCAAGCCCATTTCCACCAAAACAGTGTTTTTTTCTTTCGCTTTTTGTGTCAGCAACACCCTGTTAGCGCCGTCTTCCCAGTGCACGGGCTCATTGGTGGTTTTATCTACGATTACGAATTTATAGTTAAATTTATTGGGAAGATCTTTAGCGTTCAGGAGTATTTTCCACTCTCCGTTTCCAGTATAATCAAGTTGTTTTGCCTTGTTTAAATCCCAATTTCCCAATTGATTGATTTCACCGGTAATCACTAATTTTTGTCCTCTTTTTACGAAAGGGCAAATTACATTCAGCAAAATACTGTTTGGAAAATACGTGAGATTCGAATCTGTTTTTTCGTGCGCAAAAATGCTTTCGATAAAAACCGATGAGTACAAGTAACTATGATAGGGTTTGTTTTTCCACAAATCCTGAACGAAAAAGTTTCTTGCTTTCGAAATTTGCAGTTTTCGACATTTTCCCCACTCTTTTCGAGTGGTCCTGCCGTACTCTTTAAGTAAATAATAATACTCGATTTGAGCGGTTGTTTTTGTTTCAATTTCAGCAAACCAAGTTTCTCCTTCGCAAGTTAATTTGAGTGCGTTTGTTTCATCAAGATCGCCTAACTCGGGTATAGAACCGCAAATATAGACTTCCTCTCCAAAATTTGTATAATAGCTTATTTGGAATTTTACAAGGCTCATTTTAATCAGTTTTCATTAAAAATGGTGCTTCATCCGGCTCCGACAAAAATCGGGTTTCAATTTATTTCAACCGGCTGAAAGCAAAACTACAACTATTTCAAATTGATAGATGTTTGAGGAGTAAACTTTAGGGCATTATTCAAGTGCAAACGATTGCAGGGAAATGGATTTTGGCTATTAGCTTTTAGCCGTTGGCAGAGAAAGTGTTTTTTACCTGTCAGACCGATAATCAATCGGTTATATGAAGGAGAAATATTACAAGAATAATAATATCATCAATTGCACTGTAATAACCCTCAGGAACATAGTCAACGGATAAACGGTAGCATAACCTACTGCCGGAAAGTCGTTTCCTGCAGTTGCATTGGCATACGAAAGCGCGGGAGGATCGGTCATGCTTCCCGAAATCAATCCCATCAACGTAAAATAATTGATTTTATAAACTTTTCTTCCAATTGTACCAACAATAAGAAGCGGAACAACAGTTATAATAGCTCCATATGCAATCCACTTGTAACCGCCGTTTACAATCGTCTCCACAAAACCTTCTCCCGCACTTAGTCCCACGCAGGCAAGGAATAGTGCGATGCCAATTTCGCGGAGCATAAGGTTTGCACTCATTGTGGTGTAAGTTACCAATCCGTATTTCGGCCCGAATTTACTAATAAGAATGGCAACAATAAGCGGGCCGCCGGCCAATCCCAATTTTACCGGCTGTGGAACCCCAGGAAACATAAGCGGAATGCTTCCAATTAAAACTCCTAAGGCAATTCCGATAAAAATGGAAATAAGATTGGGCTCGCGAAGTCTTTTCAACGAGTTCCCGAGAAATTTTTCAACATTCGCTATGGATGCTTCGGAACCTACAACCGTTACACGGTCACCCAACTGTAACTGTAATCTTGGATCAGCAACTAAATCGACTCCGGCACGATTAATGCGAGTGATGTTCACTCCGTATAAGTTTCTCAATCGCAATTGTCCGATTGACTTTCCGTTAATTTCGGATTTGGTTACAATTATTCTTCTTGATATCAACTGGCTGTCAAGCTTATTCCATTCGCTTCTGTCCATATCGATTTTATTGCCGATAAGGGCTTCAATGAGTTCAATATTTTGTAGATTGGTTACTATCAAAACTTTATCGTTTCCCTTTAAAACAGTATGAGGTTGAGGTACTACCAATGTTTCGGTATCACTATGAAAAACCCGTGAAATTACAAATTCCTTATCGATAAGACTTTTCACTTCGTGTATGGTTTTACCGAAAATTGCCGGATTGTGCACCTGAAGTGAAAACATTTGCGCTTCGGTCATTTTAGAAGTACTTGTGCTACTAATCGCTTCATTTTCCTTAGCAAAATTAATCCTAAACAACGATTTGAAAAACACCAAACTAAGAATAATCCCTACAACCCCAAGCGGATAAGCTACTGCGTATCCCATAGCTATAGATGGATCCCGAGAGCCGGTAACATCGAAATAAGTTTGTTGCGCGGCTCCAAGTCCCGGCGTATTCGTCACTGCACCTGATAAAATTCCCACCATGGTAGAAATGGGCAATCCTGTTATTACGTGAATTACATACGTGGTAATCACACCCAACAGTACCACCGATGAAGCTAATAGATTAAGGGTGATTCCGCCTTGTTTGAAAGATGAGAAAAAACTGGGTCCAACTTGCATCCCAATGGAATAAATAAAAAGGATGAGCCCGAATTCTTTTATGAAATGAAGAATGTGTTCGTCAATTCCCAGACCGAAATGACCGAAAAATATGCGTACGAAAAGAATCCATGTTATTCCGAGCGAAACGCCGAAAATTTTAATTTTTCCA
>MVZJ01000221.1 GCA_002069095.1 Bacteroidetes bacterium ADurb.BinA174
TCTTTCCTTCAACCACTCTTTTTCATCTTTGTCGAGATATTTTTTCAGCTTGCTATACACCATTTCGTGGTAATTGTTAAGCCACTTGATCTCTTTTTTCGTGAGTAGTTTTTTAACAATAGGTTTGGTATCAATCGGACAGAGCGTGATAGTCTCAAAATTGTAGAACGTGCCAAAATCTTCAGTTTTTTTGTATTCTTGCGTTACAATGAGATTTTCGATACGAATTCCATATTCATTGGCACGATACAACCCCGGTTCGTTGGAGGTGACCATTCCGATTTTCAATACCATAGGATTTTCTTCAATACGAATACTGTGAGGTCCTTCGTGCACATTTAGGAAATGTCCGATACCGTGTCCGGTGCCGTGCCAGTAAGTTTGGCAATTTTCCCATAACGCCTTGCGTGCCAGAATATCGAGTTGCGAACCGCGCGTTCCTTCGGGATAAATGGCCATTGCTATGCCGATATGTCCTTTTAGCACGTTGGTGTAATCTTCCTTCATTTGTTTGGAGAGTTTCCCAACGGCTACGGTGCGGGTAATATCGGTTGTGCCGTCTTTGTATTGTCCGCCGGAATCTACAAGTAATAAACCTTTTGGTTCAACTGTAAGACAAGTTTCCGGTTGTGCGCGATAATGGATGATGGCTCCGTTTCCGGCATATCCGGCAATGGTAGAAAAACTTTCACCCACAAACAATTCTTGTTGCGAACGATATTCGCGAAGTTTTTCATCTACGGTGATTTCCGTTACATTTCCTTCGGGAACTGCTTTTTCGAGCCACATAAAGAATTTTACCAAAGCTACTCCGTCTTTCACCATCGCGTTACGAAAGCCTTTAAGTTCGGCTTCATTTTTGACGGCTTTCATCAAATCCACGGGCGATGTAACATCGATAATTTTACATGATACAGGTATGGTTTGATACAATTTGTAATTTATCTTACTTCCGGTAACACATATCGATGAGTTTTCGGGTAAGTTAGCTACATAGTTGAAAACTTGATTATAGTCATCTATTTTAACGCCTTGTTTTAGGAGTGTGTTTTTGGTTTCATCGTCCAATTTTTCTGAATCCACAAAAAGCACGCTCTCTTTTTTCGATATATAGCCGTAGGCTACAGCTACCGGATTGAAATCTACATCGCTGCCACGCATATTGAAAATCCAGGCAACGGCGTCTAATGTTACGGCAATAAGTCCGTCGGCATCCAACTTGTCGAGTTCAGCGTTGATTCTTTCTATTTTGCTTTTGCTGGATTCTCCGGTTACATCATCTGGCAAGAGAAACACTTTGTTTTGAGGGATCTCAGGACGATTTTCCCAAATTTCAGCAAACGGGTCAAGAGAGGTCTCTAATTTTATGCCTTTTGCTTCTAATCTTGTTTTCAATGCTTTAGCATCAGACGCCGCGTAAACTAATCCATCAATTCCTACCGTTCCGCCTTTGCCCACTTGTTCAATTATCCAGGCGGTCATTTCAGGCGTATCGGGTTGTCCCATTTTAAAGAGATCAAAACCTGTTTCTTCCAGTTCCGCAGCTGCTTGAAGAAAATACCTCGAATCTGTCCAAACGCCGGCTTTTTCTTTGGTCACAGCGGCTGTTCCGGCAGAACCGGTAAATCCGCTTATCCACTTGCGCGATTCCCACATTTTTGGTGGATATTCGCTCAAATGCGCATCGGTACTGGGGATTATAAACGCGTCTAACTTGTTGGCTTCCATAAAATTTCTTATGGCCTTTAATCTTTCAGGAATGGTTGATGTACTCATATTCGTAATTTTTTCATTTTATAAACCACAAATTTAACAAATTGTTCTTACATTTGACGTTATTAACAAGACGAAAAATTTATGCAGACTTCCATCTTACTTAAAAACATGCACTTTTACGCTTATCACGGCGTGCTTCCGCAAGAAAGAATTGTAGGAAATAATTTCGTGGTAAACGTGGAATTTACTGCCGATGTATCGAAATCTTTTGAAACCGATAACGTAGAAGATACGATAAACTATGCCGAAATCTATGATTTGGTGAAAGTTGAAATGGCAATACCAAGTCAATTAATAGAACACGTTGCCGGACGAATTTTCTCAAAAATAAAGAAATCGTTCCCACAGATTATTACTCTTGAAGTTAGGCTGGCAAAGTTAAATCCGCCTGTGAGCGGTGAAGTGGCAGCATCGGAAATAATTATTTCAGATAACTGACCGACTGTTATAAAATGTCATAAATCCCAAATCCGAAATCCCAAATCGTAAATGATTTATTATCTTTGCACAAATTTCCGTAAATAATGAGCGACGAAATAAGACAAGCCGAAGTGTTCGAAGAAGCTAATGAAGCGATTATTGATGAAACCACTATGGAATCATTTAATGACGGACAACTGATTCTACGCACTGAAAATCTGGTAAAAAAATATGGTAAAAGGACAGTAGTGAGCCATGTTTCCATCAACTTGAAACAAGGCGAAATTGTTGGTTTACTTGGACCTAATGGTGCGGGGAAAACCACTACGTTTTATATGACTGTAGGTTTGATTGTTCCCAACGAAGGACATATTTACCTTGGCAATCAAAATATTACCAAATATCCGGTGTACAAACGTGCTCAGCACGGAATAGGTTATCTGGCTCAGGAAGCATCTATTTTCAGGAAAATGACGGTGGAAGACAACATAAAATCGGTGTTGGAGTTTACCGATAAAACCCCCGACGAGCAAAAGAAAAAACTGGAAGAACTCATCAGTGAGTTCGGGTTAGAAAAAGTACGGAAAAATTTGGGTGACCGTCT
>MVZJ01000222.1 GCA_002069095.1 Bacteroidetes bacterium ADurb.BinA174
CGACAATTCTATTCAGAATAACCAACCCCTGCCGATTAAAATGCTTTCGCAAACGAGCAACAAACCAACTAATAAAAAACCACCACGAAAACGCTCCTAAGACAAAAGCTACAAGCGCTACCACCCAATGAGCGACACCTTCGTTAACGGGCATAAAAGTAAATCGGGCATATAAGGTTATAAACACCAAAATAATCGCCACATTTGAAAACGTAATGAAAAACGACGAAACAAAATCGCGCAAACAACTCGAATTTTCGGTTTTGGTTTGGGGTGTCCACTCTTTTAATGGATTGGTGCGAAAAACAAAAAATCCGAAAACAAAAAGAAGTACACTACCGACAAACTGAAAAACCGTATCGTGCTTTTGCAAGAACTCTTCCACAAAACTCAAACCAAACATGGTGATTGTCGCATAAGTTAAATCAGAAAGCATCGCTCCCATTCCTGTGGCAAAGCCGTGTTTACGTCCCTTATTCAAAGTTCGTTGTACACACAGCATATTCACAGGTCCCATTGGTGAGGAGACCAAAAGTCCAATAATAAATCCTTTTACAACTGTCTCAATCATACATCTGAATCGAAAAAGCTTCTCTTTTTAAACTTACAAAGATACATGTAAGTTCAAAAACAGACAAAATAAGATTTTGTTTTCCTTTTACACGGTTTTCATTAACTTTGCACATTAAAACTCCCGCGAACTCTTTTCTTTTGGAAAAAACAGAGCGGAATTTCGTAACTCGTAAACTCTCAACATAGTATGATTACTTTTTTCAAAACGCCGTCATCTGCTGTTATAGCCGTTGAAACAACCAAATCGCTATCGGCTGAAACTATTGACAAACTAAATTGGCTTTTCGGTAACTCCGAACTTATCGACAAAAGCACGATAGAGGAAATTTTTATCGGTCCACGCCGAGAAATGAGCACTCCGTGGAGCACATGCGCCGTGGAAATAACTCAAAATATGGGTATTGAGGGAATTTCACGCATCGAAGAGTATTTCCCTTCGACACCGGACACCCCTTTCGACCGAATGCTGCAACGCCAATACAAAAAATTAGACCAAGATATTTTCTCGTTTGACAATCAACCCGAAGAGATTTTATTTATAGATGACATTGCCGCTTATAACGAGGAAGAAGGTTTGGCTCTCAGCCCCGACGAAATAGAGTATCTAAATGAGGTGAGCCGAAAAATGAATCGCAAACTCACCGACAGCGAAGTGTTCGGTTTCTCGCAAGTAAACTCCGAGCATTGTCGCCATAAAATCTTTAACGGCACATTCATCATAGACGGCGAAGAGAAAGAAAGCTCGCTTTTCCAATTGATCAAAAAAACATCCAAAGTAAACCCCAATTCACTTATTTCGGCATATAAAGATAACGTGGCTTTCTTTCAAGGTCCCGTTATTGAACAATTTGCACCCGCAAGCGGCGATAAAGCCGATTTCTTCCAAACAAAGGAGATTGAAAGCGTACTATCGCTAAAAGCCGAAACGCACAACTTCCCCACTACTGTGGAGCCGTTTTATGGTGCATCGACAGGTACGGGCGGAGAAATTCGCGACCGATTAGCGGGCGGAAAAGGCTCGCTTCCCGTTGCAGGAACTGCCGTTTATATGACTTCCTATCCGAGATTGGAAGAGGGACGCGAATGGGAAAACATGCTCGCCCCGAGAAAATGGCTCTATCAAACACCGGAGCAGATTCTAATGAAAGCTTCCAACGGTGCATCGGATTTCGGAAATAAATTCGGACAACCGCTTATTTGCGGTTCCGTGTTGACATTCGAACACTACGAAAACTACAAGAAGTTCGGTTACGATAAAGTGATTATGCTTGCGGGAGGTATTGGTTACGCCAACAAACGCGACGCGCTAAAAGGAGAGCCTAAATCGGGCGAAAAAGTGGTAGTACTGGGAGGTGATAATTACCGCATCGGTATGGGAGGCGGAGCGGTTTCATCGGTAAACACGGGCGAATTCTCATCGGGCATTGAGTTGAATGCTGTGCAACGTGCCAATCCCGAAATGCAAAAACGAGTTTCCAACGTAATTCGTGCACTTGCCGAATCGGACGAAAATCCCATTGTTTCCATTCACGACCACGGCGCAGGCGGACACTTAAACTGCCTTTCCGAATTGGTAGAAAAAACGGGTGGTGTAATCGATATAGACAAATTGCCTATCGGCGACAAAACGCTTTCGGCAAAAGAGATTATCGGCAACGAAAGTCAGGAACGAATGGGTTTGTTGGTGGAACAAAAAGACCTTGAACAAATTGAGCGCATTGCCGAGCGTGAACGCGCCCCGATGTATGTGGTGGGCGAAACAACCGACGACATGAGATTTACTTTCCGTCAGCCCGGCAGCGTTAATCCTATCGACATGGAATTGGAAGATTTCTTCGGCAAAGCGCCTATGACGGTAATGGAAGATAAAACAATAGATGAAACTTACACCGCTCCGGAGTACGCTTTGGAAAATTTGCAAACCTATCTGGAAAATGTGTTGAAACTGGAATCCGTAGCTTGCAAAGATTGGCTTACCAATAAAGTGGACAGAAGCGTTTCCGGACGCATTGCCCGTCAGCAATGTCAGGGAGAAATTCAACTACCGTTAAGCGACTGCGGAGCAATCGCTTTGGATTATCGCGGATATACGGGTATGGCTACTTCTCTTGGACATGCTCCGCAAGTAGCGATGATAGACCCTGCCGCCGGCTCGGTTATGGCTGTTGCCGAAGCTTTGACAAACATCGTTTTGGCTCCTTTAA
>MVZJ01000223.1 GCA_002069095.1 Bacteroidetes bacterium ADurb.BinA174
TTTAGCATCTTCGTTTTTGAAGATTTTGATTACATAAGTGCGTTCACCTTCTTCTAACAAATAGCTGGATTGGAAAAGCTGCACGTAATTTTTGTATCGGTGCCTATTCAATGTTTCGCGAACGAAAGCGCTGAATTCACGTTCAACGTCCGCTTCCGAAGAATTTACATTCCATCGGATAGTTTGGTATACCACATCATTTTTAATTTTTACATCCGTTTTTCCGCCAAAAGTCAGTGTTTCGCAACTGCTTAATAAAACAAGTATCGCACCTAAAATGATAAGTTTAAGAGTCGTTGTTTTCATCTGTCTGTTTTTTAGTTTACGTTAAAATGCACTCTTTTTTAGAGTTGTAGATGTAGAAATGGTTTAATGCTACATTAAATCTAAATTATTTTTATAAAACAGCCAGAAAACCTGTAATCATCAGTACATTGATGAAATCGATAAAAAATGCTCCCACGACTGGAACGATAAAATATGCCACACGCGAGTAGCCAAATTTATCGCAAATGGAATCCAGGTTTGCCATTGCGTTGGCGGTAGAACCCATCGCAAAACCAATCAGTCCCGATGTGGAAACCGCCGAATCGTAATTGCGTCCCATTGTCGGAAATGCCACAAATCGGGGGAAAACATACATCAATACCACTTGAGCGAACAATAAAATCATCAACGGTAACGCTAATCCGCTTAACTCCCACAAACGCATCGTCATAATGGCAATTGAAATAAAAATATTCAGACAAATATCGCCAATGAGTTGAATTTCGGTGTTGAGGGTAAAATCTTCCTTGGCATCCATAATGTTACGGATAATTGCTGCTACAATCATCGGGCCGATGTAAATGGGAAATTTAACCGTTCCGATGAACATTCCCATGAAATCGTTTAGCAAATCGGTAAAAATTACGCCAATTCCCATCGAAATAAGGATAAGGAACGATGCTTTGGTAATTCGTTCACCGTCCATCGGGATATCGTGGGTTTGCATCGCATCAATTTTTTGTTCTTCTTCATCGGCTTTTCGGGTGGCCAACAGATTTTTTTTCACAATCAGATTATTTCCAATGGGAGCGCCCATCAGCGAACCCATCAATAAACCGAAAGTGGCGGACGCAATGGCTACGGCGTGTGCGCCTGAAATGCCGATAGCTTCCACTTCGGGAGCAATGGCAGCCGAAGTTCCAAGTCCGCCCATCAATGCGGTGGAGCCGGTCATCATTGCCAACTGGGGCGAGAGATTGAGCGGTTTTGCCAGTCCAATGGCAACGAGGTTTTGCAGCAGGCTGAAAATCGTGGCCAATCCGAGGAAAATAAACAAAATGGTACCACCCTTTTTCAACAACTTAAGGCTCACGTTAAAGCCAATGGAAGTGAAGAAAATGGTCATGAAGAAGGTTTGAAGCACATTATCGAACTGCAAAAAGACAACTTTTGTAGAATGAAATATTAACGCTGTCAACGCAAACAAAAGTCCGCCAATAACAGGTGATGGGATAGCATATTTCCGAAAGAAATAAATTCTTGCTTTCAGGAATCTCCCTAGTAACAACAACAAAACCGCCAGTCCAACGGTTACGTACATATTGATGGATATGTTCATTGTCGGAAAAATTCAGGTTAAAAATTATCGGGTGTGGCGCTAAGTGCGGTTATGATGACTTCCTGAAAATCCATATCGAAATTAGCTAAGAGCATTTCGGCAAATTTGATATGGAAAAAGGTGTAAAGTTTTGATGTAACATGTTTTCGGTCTTTTCGTTTCAGCAATCCGAAACGCAGTTCGTTTTCTTCCACCCAAATTTGAGGTTTCAGGAAAGCTTCGTTTTTCCACAACAATTGCGAGGGTGTGATGCGCCCGTCTGTTAAGACATTCCATTTCTCTACTTTTCGGGTAGAAATGCCTTCGTATATCTTGTCGAGTAACAGGTTCGGGTTGTGGGTTTTTATGATGATCGCCATGATTACTTATTGGTATTGTTGCGATAGATATCAATGGAAGCCTTTACACTTCCATGGAGCAACAACAGATTTTTCGCTTGTTCATAATTCAAACCCAACTCATCCACAATCATGCGTGTACCTCTGTCAACCAGCTTTTGGTTTGTCAGTTGCATATTTACCATTTTGTTCCCTTTAACCCTTCCGAGCTTTATCATTGTGGAGGTAGTAATCATGTTGAGAATGAGTTTTTGCGCAGTGCCTGATTTCATGCGCGTACTTCCCGTAACGTATTCGGGTCCCACAATCGCTTCTATTTTGATTTCGGCTTCGGCTGCCACGGGTGAATTGGGGTTGCAACTGATGGCTCCGGTTAAAATTCCTTTTTCACGCGCTCTGCGTAACGCACCGATTACGTAGGGCGTTGTTCCTGATGCGGCAATCCCTACCAACACATCGTTTTTGTTTATTTTGTATTCCAGTAACTCTTCCCAACCTTTTTCCAAGTCGTCTTCAGCGTCTTCCACTGGATTGCGCAGAGCATGTTCACCTCCGGCAATAAGTCCGATAACATAGGTGTTCGGCATGCCGAATGTGGGCGGAATTTCGGAAGCGTCCAACACGCCAAGTCGTCCGCTTGTGCCTGCGCCGATATAAAAAAGGCGTCCGCCTCTCTTCATCCTTTCCACAATTCCTGTAACAAGTTTTTCGATTTCGGGAATGGTTTTTTGAACTGCAAGGGCAACCTTTTGATCTTCCTGATTCATTTCAGTAAGAATTTCGCGTACCGATTTATTCTCTAGATTGTCGTATAG
>MVZJ01000224.1 GCA_002069095.1 Bacteroidetes bacterium ADurb.BinA174
AAATCTCGACTTTGCCGACGTGGAAACTACGCTGAAAGATGGTGGCGTAGCCATCATGAGTCGTGGAGTAGGTGCCGGAAAAGACAGAGTGAACGAAGCTATCGAAAACGCTATCAAATCGCCGTTGCTTAACAACAATGACGTCTTTAATGCGAAAAAGATATTGATAAATCTTTCGTTCGACGAAGAAAATCCGTTGATGATGGAAGAGATGAACGCCCTTCATAATTTTATGGCGAAATTCAGCCACGAAATAGAGGTTATTTGGGGTGCCGCCGTGGAGAGAGGATTGGGCGAGGACGTTAAAGTTACGTTATTAGCAACCGGTTTTTCCATTAAAGATGTTCCGGGAATTGAAGAACAAATCATCATTCAGAGCCAGGCAGAAGAACAAGAGCGAAGATACAAGGAAGAACAGCGTCGCAAGGAAGAGGAAGAAGCTCAACGACTTATAGATAAATATTACGGAGCATTGGGACTGGAAATACTTTCCAACACCAATTATAAGTACGAGCCTTTTATTCTTACAATGGACGAACTGGATGATGACAAAGTACTGGAAGCGCTCGAAAAAACGCCCGTGTTTAAACGCGATCGTGATTTCAATCCACGTGCATTTAAAGTTGAAGCACGTATTTCGGATTCGTTATTTGATTAGGAGAGAGCAAAGAGTAAAGAACAAAAAGAAAAAACATAAAACATTGAATATCAAACTTCAAACTTAGGATTTTAAAAATGAATTTATTCGATACAATTAGCAACGAAATAAAAAAAGCGATGCTTGCCAAAGACAAAGTACGTTTGGAAGCGTTGCGCGGTGTAAAAAAAGAGTTTTTGGAAGCCAAAACGGCCAAAGGTGCATCGGATGAACTTTCGGACGAAACGGCAACATCGATTCTTCAGAAAATGGTGAAACAGCGCAAAGACAGCGCCGAAATTTATACCACACAAGGCCGTGCCGATTTGGCCAAAGATGAACTGGCCCAGTTGGAAGTAATTCAGGAGTTTCTTCCGGCTCAACTTTCGGCAGAAGAATTGGAAGCTGTAATTAAGAACATTATTTCCGAAACGGGTGCTGCATCTATGAAGGATATGGGAAAAGTAATGGGCGCTACAACAAAACAACTTGCCGGAAAAGCCGAAGGACGAACCATTTCGGAAATGGTGAAAAAACTGTTGAGTTGAAATAATTCCTAAAATATTATCCCATGAAATATCTTGTATCATTGGTTGCGTTGTTTATTGTATTCAACGCTCAGGCACAGAATTTACCTTACAAAATGGAAAAACTTTCGGCACCCGAATTTATCAAAGCCGTTGAAAAAAGTTCCAAAACCATTATCTTGCCCATTGGCGTTTTCGAAAAACATGGCCCGCACATGCCACTGGGAACAGATTTATACACGGCCAGAGAAATAGCGCTTCGCGCTGCCGAAAAGGAATATACAGTAGTTTTTCCGTGGTATTATTTCAGCCAGATAAACGAAGCCCGTCATCAGCCGGGAACCATCGCTTATTCTCCAGAGATTATCTGGAAAGTACTTCAGGAAACACTTAATGAACTTAGCCGGAACGGTTTTAAAAAAATCATTATAATTAACGGACACGGCGGGAACAATGCATTTTTGAATTATTTCGGAATGGCGCAGTTATCTGAAAAAAGGGATTATGCCCTTTACTGGTTTCAGCCAAGTTACGATCCTGAAGTGATAAAAAAAGCGGAAGCGTTGATTCAACACGATAAATACGATCAGCATGCCGGAAATAGGGAAACTTCTATAGTGGAAGCATTGTTCCTGATTTGGTTCATCCCGAAAAAGCCGGGCAACAATCGGGTGTGGATTTGGACAGGCTGAAAAATCTTCCTAACGTGTATTCGGGAATCTGGTGGTATGCCCGTTATCCCAACCATTATTCGGGTGACGGAACGAGAGCCAATGCTCAAGCCGGAGAGCTTATTTTAAACAGTGTGGTAGAGCAATTCGTGAAAGGTATTCAAAATATTAAGGCGGACAAAAACGTGCCCGAATTGCAAAATCAATTCTTTAAGGAAGCTGATAATCCGCTGGATACTAAACAGTAAAAATACTCACGGGGCGACTTCAAGCACCCCGTTAAAATAAAAAATTCAGATATTTTAAGGTTCAAGATTTTGCCATTTTCATTGGCAAATGAAAGGTTTTTCCCTTTTTAATAGGGAAAATAATCTCGTAAACTCTTGGGAAATCTCAAGCAAAATATAGTCCTTCCGCATCCTCCTGATAGAGGAATTAGGAGAAGTAATAATAAAATTGTTTTTAAATGTTTCATGATTCTTTGTTTTTTAGTTAATAAATCAGGTTCGTATATTTTTCTCCGCTTGCAAACAAAGGCACAAGCGGTTTATCGGTAGAGCAAAATATCGGTATTCATAAGGCAATGTTTCTTTACGTTAAACAATAGCTTGAAAATGAACATTATAAATTAATTAATCAAGCATCTGTCTATAAGATGGAAAAACGGCAAAACACTGCATGAAAATTGGGTTTTAACCTTTGAGGATGTATTTTCCGCTATCCGTTATCAAAGCAGAATTCAGAATTTAAAATGAGGTATTTTTCCATCAAAATCAGACATATTATTTATACTACGAATATGATAAAAACTTGGGTAGTGTCCCGAAAAGTGTGTAATTTCTATCTTTCTTTGTTGCAAATTTATTCATAATTATTGAAATCACAATA
>MVZJ01000225.1 GCA_002069095.1 Bacteroidetes bacterium ADurb.BinA174
CCCCGAATTCATTAGTTGTAGTAACGCCATTTGAGCCGTTGCATCTTGCATTGCTACACGATCGGGAGCAAAATCAACATAATCTGTAGCGCGCTTATAATCTGCAACATCCACGTCGGGAGAAAGATGCGAGAATAATATTTTTTCGGTAAGCGTTAATGGACGATTGAGAACGCTTTTTGCCTTATTTATTTTTTCAGGAAGATGCGCATAAACATTGCGAATCATGTCTAAATCGAAAACCATAATTAGATAAAGTATTTTGGACTGTGATTTATATTATTTGTTGCTGTGATTTTTCTCTAACAACCAAATGGAATAAAAGTTCGAAAAAGTAGAATTAAAAAAGTAATTTGTAAGAATAATCCTGATTTTTTCTGTATAATTGAAAACGAAGATAAAGTCTGAGTTTTTCTAACAAAGAGCGAATATTACAGGCATTTTACATAAAGATTCACGAAAGAGGTGTAGATTAAGTATTTTTTAGTAATTTCGAAACTTTATTCCACGCTACAATCAATAAATAAAGAATAAAAATGACTGAAAACAAAGAAAAAATGAAAGAGTTGCCCGAAAACGCGTATCGGGAACTAAAGCAGGGCGAAGAGTACAAGCCTGTTTTACCTGCCGATAAACCTGTAACCGAGGTAACAGCATGGTCGGTGGGCATGGGGTTGTTGATGGCTGTAATTTTTTCAGCAGCAGCAGCTTATTCGGGATTGAAAATCGGACAGGTTTTTGAAGCCGCTATTCCTATTTCTATTATCGCCGTAGGCGCATCGGCAGCGTTAAGAAAAAAGAACGCGCTGGGACAAAACGTAATTATCCAGTCCATCGGGGCATCATCGGGTGTTATAGTTGCCGGAGCAGTTTTTACCATTCCGGGGCTTTACATTCTGCAAGCGAAATATCCTGAAATTCAGGTAGATTTCTGGCAGATTTTCTTTTCGTCGCTCTTTGGCGGATTTTTAGGAATATTGTTTCTTATCCCTTTCCGAAAGTATTTTGTAAAAGATATGCACGGCAAATTGCCATTCCCCGAAGCTACCGCCACTACAGAAATTTTGATGACGGGTGAAAAAGGCGGCAATCAGGCAAAACTGCTGGTAACAAGCGGATTAATTGGCGGATTGTTCGATTTTTGTTTCTCCGCTTTCCGTTTGTGGAGTGAAGAAATAACCACACGCATAATTCCTGCCGGAGAAATGCTGGCCGAAAAATTTAAAATGGTGCTGAAATTTAATGTGAGTGCGTTGATTTTTAGTTTCGGATATCTGGTAGGATTGCGTTATGCACTTATTATAACGGTAGGTTCGTTGCTCTCATGGCTGGTTTTCATACCACTGGTAAACGAAATCGGAGCATTAGCGGCTGCCGGCGGTGGAGTGAATCCGTTTGCGGCAATGTCTGCTGAAGAAATTTTTGCTGCTTACGTTCGTCCGATAGGTATCGGAGCGATTGCCATGGCAGGTATTATCGGCATCATCAAATCGTCGGGAGTTATCGGTAGCGCATTTAAACTGGCTACAGGTAAAGGACAGAAAACAGCAGGACAGACTGTTTCGGAAAAACCTAAACGTACCCAACGCGACCTTAAAATGTCGTTTGTAATGTTGTTCTTGTTTTTAACACTTGTAGCTGTATTCATTTTCTTGCTAATCGGTGTTAAGGTTACATTGGTTCAAGCCATTGTGGCATTGCTTACCATAACCATTATTTCGTTCTTATTCACTACGGTAGCAGCCAATGCCATTGCCATCGTGGGAACCAACCCCGTTTCGGGGATGACGCTGATGACATTGATTCTTTCATCGGTAATTCTGGTAGCCGTAGGCTTAAAAGGATGGCAGGGAATGGTTAGTGGGTTAATTATCGGGGGAGTGGTTTGTACTGCACTTTCGATGGCGGGAGGTTTTATCACCGATTTAAAAATTGGTTATTGGATTGGAACTACGCCCGCAAAACAGGAGTCATTTAAATTCCTAGGAACGCTGGTTTCTGCTGCGACCGTAGGAGCAGTTATATTTATTTTGAATGAAGCTTATGGCTTTGTCGCTACCGAAACGCACACCAACCCGATGGTTGCTCCGCAGGCAAATGCTATGGCAGCAATTATTGAACCTCTAATGTCGGGCTCGGGTGTAAGCTGGATGTTGTTGGGAATTGGAGCTGTTATTTCTATCTTGATAAATTGGCTCAATGTCTCACCCTTAGCTTTTGCTTTGGGAATGTTTATTCCGCTACCATTGAATACTCCCTTGGTTGTAGGTGGTTTGTTGAATCACTGGATTAATAAACGTTCGAAAGACCAGGCACTCAATAATGCACGTCATCAGCGTGCGATACTCATTGCATCGGGATTTATTGCCGGGGCTGCGCTGTTTGGTGTTATCGGAGCGCTGGTTATTTTCATCACCAATAACAGCAACGTACTTAATTTGGGTGTTTGGGCGAACCCGCACGGAACAGGTGCGCAGGTGGTTGCATTGATCGCTTTCATCGGATTAATTTCGTATTTTGTTTGGGAAGCCATGCGGGCAAAAAAAGAGGATTGAAAACGAGTTTCAGATTCCGAATTTATTAATGAAGTCAATGAAATAATGAAAATGATTATCCGCAATGTGTCCTAAAAACATTTATCAATTACCACGAGTTAACTTTAACTCGTGGGGGTAAAACGTCGTTAAAAGCGGGCTTTAGCCCAAGATTATTTAAATTT
>MVZJ01000226.1 GCA_002069095.1 Bacteroidetes bacterium ADurb.BinA174
ACTCTTCCTTAAGACATTGATGATATACATTTTCAAGCAGGCCTCTGCCCATAATTTTGTGTACTTCAATAGCTGCTCCGATAATATCGTAAGTCAGTTTATCCAAGTATTCTTTCGTAACCATATTTTTCAATCTTTAACCAATAAATAGGTTTAATAAAAACTATAATCCTATGTATCTATGTGGTTTTATCTATTGTTTAAGTTCTCCTTTTATTGTTACCGCTGAACGTACACCGGGTTTTAACTCTCCTTGCACCGCGTAAAACTCTTTTTTATTGTAAACCAATGTGGCACCCGCTCTTGCTAAATCGGGTGAAGCTAACAGGGTTGTCCATATTCCGGTTTCCGTATCGAAAACTCTGCATTCGGGATTGAATTTATAATATTCAATCGGTTGAGTCATATAATTTTTGGAAAAATTGTAATTCAATTGACCCTTCTCTTCCGCAGATGTTGTTGTATCGTTCGCGATATTGTATTGTGTGGTAATTGCATCAAGAAATACATCGTGATTAACACCTCCCAAGCAAAGAATGTATCTGTTATCCACAGGCATTGCCGTGGCGCCACCCAACGAGAACGGTTTTTGTGAATCAACATCAATTTGTTCACCTACCTTTTCCCATTTTTGTGCTGCCACATCGTAACGAAGCACATCGGTTGCCATTGTCGGTTTTTCGGTAGCGTTTCCTCCGAAAAATCCTCCCAATAGATAAACAAATGTTATCCCTTCTTTCTCGATGCTTGCCATTATTGGTTGAACACGTGCTGTCCCCGGAAAATCGGGAAGTTTTGTCCAGTTTGTATCGGTTTTAGCGTTGATGCAGTAGAGCGAGTTCGATGGTTTCCCGTTTTCTGAGCCACCACCCACAAAAATCACATCGTTTAAGGAGCATCCCGCAAAATTATCCATCGTTGAGGGTAGAGCAGGAAAGGCATCCAAAGTTACAGAGTCGTTATCGTCAAGCGTTACTTTGTAACAGTTTGTGAGAGATTCGGTTGCGGTGTTCCCGCCAATCCACAATGCTCCGTCCGAGATAGGAACAGAAACTCCGTAAGCCGATAGTTGTGGTAGTTTTCCGATTTGTCTCCACGCGTTTTGTGTGTTATCAAAAAGCATTATTTCATCGTAAAATGCTTTTGAACCGCCTTCAAATCCAAGTTTATCGGGGAAATTGGCACCACCGGCCACAATTAATTTCCCGTCTATCAATGCCGCATAAGTTGCGGAAACTCCTTTTTGGAGATTGCCTGTTAGCCCGTTTACGGGCATTTGGGTGAGATTCAGTTTCATGTTGTTACTTTTTGTTGTACACGATAAAACTATTCCGAAAAGGGATATCAAAAATAGCTTTATCGTTAATTTGGTTGTTTTACTTTTCATTTACTTCTTCTCTGATTTTTATTTATTCTATTTCACTTTGTCAGGACTGTAAATCAATCCTTCTACTGCGTTTTTACCGTCGGGAGTAACAAATACAAAGGTAAACATCCATTTTTGTAATCGTACTTCAGGAGATGAGAATTTTCCAATCGGCAATTTCAGGAATATTTTATTCCAACCTTTGTTTAGAGTAATGGAAACGGGTTCTCGAGCTTGGAAATTTTCATTTTTCAATGTAATCTCATTCGTTTTTTCTGTGTGAGTATTTTCCCAAACAGGCGGAGTTATTTCTGTATCGTTAATGAAAATTCTGCTTTCGCGATAATCCCATTTTCCTTGTGGTGGTGGTAAATCGGCTTCGGAGCGACTGTAATCCTGTGTGTTAACCCATAATCCCACTGTTTGCTCTTTCGGAGAATAAACATTCGTGTAAGCATAAGCGGTATGATTTTCCTTAGGCTCGGGATAGAAAGTGGGAATGGTGGCTCCCCAAACGTGGCGCAGATAAATTGCGGCACCTACCGCTTCACGCGATGCATATTGATTGCCGTCGTATGTATAACTATCGAGTATTTCCTCTTCAGGTGGAAACGATTTCAATAAATCACCCTCATTTGGGAAAGCATCGATAATACGCCAACGGACATTTGTTTGCTTCACGTAAGCGAACGGTTCGTTGGCAAAAGTGTGGTTTTTATGCCACAACATTCTATCTTCGAAATCGACAAAGTTCTTGAAAGTTTCATCGTTTTCATCTGTCGGCAAATTGGTTCCGTTTTTATCGAAATACTCGGTTCCACCGCCTAACCAACTTCTTTCGGCAAACGTCAACATGGAAGGATAGAAGTTGTTTTGCAATACAATTTGTTTGTCATCGGGTAAAAGACGGTCGTTCCACATTCCGACAATTCCTCCCGCCAAATCGTCGCTTCCTTGCGATTGATTGTACACTTTGCTGTTGTAGAGCGCTACTATATCGGCAAACGCATCGAAGTGATTGATGTAATGAAATTTTGAATCTATCGCGGGAATACCGGGTTGTGCTGTTCCTCTGTAGCTCCACAATTGTGTCATATCGATTTCTCCCACTTCGTATTTCCAGCCGGGATTCCACGAAATAACTTTTTTGCCTAAACCACGGATATGAGCAACCATTTCCGGTACAAAGTTGGGGTTGGTAAATTGCACTTCATCTGTTCCAATGTGGAAATATGGCTCATCGGGGAAAATATCGGTGCAAATTTCCACCATCAGGTTTTTCAAAATCTCCACTCCCTGCTTCGATTGCATATCTACGCCCATCGCGCGTACAAACGCTGCACT
>MVZJ01000227.1 GCA_002069095.1 Bacteroidetes bacterium ADurb.BinA174
TGGATGCCGACGGTTCACACCTTTCGGTTTTCTATACCGATTATTTCCCGCGTGCCGGTAAAAACGCAGGAGCATGGATGAGCAGCTTCCGTGGCCAGCGAATCCGCGACGGCGAAAACATCCGTCCTATCATTTATAATGTGGGAAACTTCACTCGCCCAACCGGCGACACACCATCGTTGCTTACGCTCGATGAAGTGGAAACACTTTTCCACGAGTTTGGCCACGCTTTACATGGGATGTTATCAAACGTAACATATTCTGGTGTTTCGGGCACAAGCGTTTCGCGCGATTTTGTTGAACTTCCCTCGCAAATTATGGAACACTGGGCTTTTCACCCCGAAGTGTTAAAACTCTATGCCAAACATTATCAAACCGGCGAAGTAATACCCGATGAGCTAATCGAAAAAATTGACGCCGCATCCAAATTCAACATGGGATTCATTACAACCGAATTTGTTGCAGCTGCTCTTCTCGATATGGATTACCACACACAAAGCGAAAAGAAAACGTTCGACGTGCGTGATTTCGAAAAGAAATCGATGGAAAAGATTGGTCTTATCAATGAAATTATCCCACGCTATCGCAGTACTTATTTCTCGCACATCTTCAGCGGCGGATATTCAGCCGGATATTACGCCTACATGTGGGCTGAAGTTTTAGATGCCGATGCTTTCCAACCTTTTGCAGAAAAAGGTGTCTTCGATAAAGAAATTGCTGCCGCATTTCGCGAAAACGTATTGTCGAAAGGTAATTCGGATGATCCGATGACACTTTACAAAAAATACCGCGGTGCTGAACCTAATCCTATCTATTTGTTGAAAAACAGAGGATTTGTGAATTAAACGGCTTTGGCTATATCATATTTATTCACGGGGTAACTTTAGGGTTATCCCGTGAATTGTTTTGGTATCTTTTATCATTCCTCAAAAAATAATTCCCTGATATTGTTCTTAAAAAGACAAAAAAAGCGTATATTTGCAGGCTCAAATCGAAAGGCATTTCAAATGCCTTTATTTTTGATGAAAAATTTCGGATAAATATTTAGAAAAGAATAAATTAATACACATAAAATAAACGTAATATTGAAATGCAAAACAAAGGATTTATTAAAGTTTTCGCAGGCATACTCATGCTTATTAGTTTGTTCTACCTATCTTTTACAGTAGTCGGAACACAATACAATAAGAAAGCCAATGCATATGCCAAAGGAGACTTGGAATTAAAAAATCAGTATCTCGACTCGCTTTCTACCGAGAAAGTTTACTTAGGATACACGTTAAAACAAATTCGTGAAAAAGAGATTGGTTTAGGACTTGACCTAAAAGGCGGTATGAACGTGATTGTGGAAATGGATGTTGCTCAGGTCCTCAGAGCTTTGGCAAATACCGATGACCCACAATTCAATCAGGCGCTACAGGAAACTATTGTTCAAAACAGAAGAGGAAGTTCATCCGATTTTATCTCTCTTTTCCGCCAAAACTACGAAAGAATAAATCCGGAAGGCAGATTGGCAAATATCTTCAGTATCACCATGAGTGATAGGGTAAGCCCAACAGCCACCAACGATCAGGTAATTAGCGTTCTTCGTCAGGAAGTGAAAAGTGCTGCCGACAACTCTTTCAACGTGCTTCGCACCCGTATCGACCGTTTCGGCGTTGTTGCGCCAAACATTCAACGTCTCGACCAAGCCGAACGTATTCTTATCGAAATGCCCGGTATTACCGAACCCGACCGTGTTCGTAACCTGTTGCAAGGAAGCGCCAATTTAGAGTTTTGGAAAACATACAACGTAACCGAACTTGGCACATATTTCAATGAAATCAACACCCGTTCAGCAGAATACGCGCAAGCTGTACGCGGCGCCGCTGCAACTGCAACAACGGACTCTGTAGCAATAATAGCAGATTCTTTATTGGTTGATTCATTAGCAGTTCCTTCTTTAGATACCGAAGGAGAAAAAATAGAGATCAACAGAAGTTTTGTTGAATATTTCGCTCAGCCCTATTTCGCCATGAGCGGCGCCAGCGGTCCCATTGTGGGAACAGCTTCCAAAAACGACACGGCAGAAGTAAACTACCTGCTTCAACGCTACAAAGATATTTTTCCGGCCGATGTGCGTTTCAAATGGGGCTTTAAACCTATTGACCAACGCGAAACATATTTCGAACTTTATGCGCTAAAAGGCGACGGAACCAGACGTGGACCAGCTCTTGAGGGCGATGTAGTTACTAACGCCCGTGCCGACCAGGGACAACAAGGTTCAGCATGGGTAGTGGACATGACGATGAACTCTGCCGGTGCAAGCCGCTGGGCAACCATTACTGGGGCAGAAAAGGGTAAATCCATTGCCATTGTTCTCGATGGGTATGTATATTCCGCCCCAACGGTTAACGACCGTATCGAAGGTGGACGCTCACAGATTACAGGACGATTTACGTCGGAGGAGGCAGGTGACTTGGAAAACGTATTGAAATCCGGAAAAATGCGTGCCGGGGTGCGTATTGTTCAGGAAGACGTGGTTGGGCCGTCGCTCGGAAAAGAAGCCATTAGAGACGGTTTCGTGTCATTTGTTATCGCACTTATCGTATTGTTTATCTTCACGTGTTTGCTCTACGGAATTATTCCGGGAATGGTAATTAATGGTGCACTACTGCTTAACTTCTTCTTCACGTTGGGTGTAATGGCTGCTTT
>MVZJ01000228.1 GCA_002069095.1 Bacteroidetes bacterium ADurb.BinA174
GGGCACAAGATGCAATGGCACGCAAAGAGCCGTTATCGATTGCTTATCACGGAAATATCGTTGACTTATTGGAGTTTGCTTACGATAACAATATTCATATCGAGTTGTTGAGCGACCAAACTTCATGTCACGAACCATATACAGGCGGTTATTGTCCTGCCGGAACTTCGTTTGAAGAACGTACGCGTCTATTAAAAGAAGACCGTGAAAAGTTCCATAAATTGGTGGATGAGTCGTTGAAACGTCACTTCAATGTTATTAAAAAACTTGTTGACAGAGGCACTTACTTTTTCGATTACGGAAACTCGTTTATGAAAGCGGTTTACGATGCCGGAGTGAAAGAGATTTCCAAAAACGGAGTTGATGATAAAGATGGTTTTATTTTCCCGTCGTATGTGGAAGATATTATGGGACCGGAATTGTTCGATTACGGTTATGGTCCTTTCCGTTGGGTATGTTTGAGCGGAAAACATGAAGACTTAATCAAAACCGACAAAGCGGCAATGGATTGTATCGACCCGAATCGTCGTGGACAAGATATGGACAACTGGATTTGGATTCGCGATGCAGAGAAAAACCAATTGGTTGTAGGTACGCAAGCCCGAATTCTGTATCAAGACGCTCTTGGACGTATGAATATAGCGTTGAAATTCAACGAAATGGTTCGTAACGGCGAAGTTGGTCCAATTATGCTTGGACGCGACCACCACGACGTGAGCGGTACCGATTCGCCTTTCCGCGAAACTGCAAATATTAAAGATGGTAGTAACGTTATGGCTGATATGGCTGTTCAATGTTTTGCCGGAAATGCTGCACGCGGAATGAGCCTTATCGCTCTGCACAACGGTGGTGGAGTAGGTATAGGAAAAGCCATTAACGGCGGTTTCGGAATGGTTTGCGACGGTAGCGAAAGAGTGGACGAAATACTTCGTTCTGCAATGCTTTGGGACGTTATGGGCGGTGTTGCTCGTCGTTCTTGGGCTCGCAACGAAAACGCTATGAGTACTGTAAAAGAGTTCAATCAAACTCATGCCGAAGGTTATCATATTACTGAGCCTTATTTGGTGGATGAATCGTTGATTGAGAAAGTATTGAAATAGTTTGTATAGTTTGGAGTCTGTAGTATGTAGCATTGAGTTATGAACTATTTCGAACCATATCAAAATCAAATTGAAGATTTATGTTGCAAATATCATGTGCGGCAACTATTCGCATTCGGCTCGGTATTGACTGACCGATTCAGTGATGAGAGCGATATAGATTTGATTGCCGATTTTGACAAAGATGCGATTAGTGATTTTTTTACAACCTATTTCGATTTTAAGTATTCATTGGAAGAAGTGTTTAATAGGGCAGTTGATCTTCTGGGGGAGCAACTTGTTCGAAATCAATATTTAAGTAATAATATAAATAATTCAAAACGGTTGATTTATGGAAAAGAAGTATGTTAACAATTACCTTGAGGACATTCAAATCGCAATTAATGAAATTGATGAGTTTTTTAGTGATGTTCCCAAAACTTATGAGGAATTTTTAAGTAATTTGATATTGAGACGTGCTGTTGAGCGAAATATTCAAATAATCGGTGAATCGGTTGGCAGAATATCAGTATTGGATGAAAGTATAACAATTACTAATGCCCGCAAATATATGGATGCCGGCAAACACATCACTCACACTTACAATTCGTTGTTGCCCGATATTTTGTGGAGTATCGTGATTAATCATTTGCCACAACTTAAAACAGAAGTAGAAACATTACTTAGTGAAAAGAGATAAATTAAATAATTAAATAATAATCAAAAACTTATGAACAAAATCATTTAGTGCGTTCCAAATATCAGCGACGAATAGTACAAAAAATGATGAACAAAATTAATTGGAAACATAAAAGTGGTGTATTTTCGATTGAAATCGAAAAAATATCGGTATATTTGCGATTCTAATCGAATATTATATGATAAATAGGATTATTGGTGACAAAATAAAGAGTCGTTTAGATGCTCAAAAAATAGTTTTGTTGTTTGGAGCACGTCAGGTAGGAAAAACAACTTTACTCAAAGATTTAGTGTCTGAATATGATGATTATTTGTGGTATGATGCTGATGAACCCGAAGTACAAAGTCTGTTTAATAATCCGTCGAGTGTGCGATTGAAAAACTATTTTTCAAATAAAAAGCTGGTAGTTATAGATGAAGCACAACAGTTGCCAAATATAGGCAAAACTCTCAAGCGTATAAGTGATAATATTAAAGATGTGCAAGTTATAGCAACAGGTTCATCATCGTTTGAGTTAAGAAATCGAACGAACGAACCTTTAACTGGTCGAAAGTGGGAGTTTTTCCTTTATCCACTTTCTTTTAAAGAAATGGTTCAGCATACTTCGTTGATGGAAGAGGTGCAACAAATACCACATAGACTTGTGTTTGGGTATTATCCTGAGGTTGTAACTAATGCCGGAGAGGAAAAGGAGCGATTGAAGTTAATTGCAGAGAGTTATCTTTACAAAGATATTCTCATGTGGCAAAACATTCAAAAACCTGATAAACTGGTAAATTTGCTAAAAGCATTGGCACATCAAATTGGAAGTGAAGTTAATTTTAACGAATTAGGAAGATTACTCTCTATTGATAAAGAAACAGTAGAAAAATACATCATGTTGCTTGAGCAATCT
>MVZJ01000229.1 GCA_002069095.1 Bacteroidetes bacterium ADurb.BinA174
GTGGCAAAGTCAACCGGTACGCCGAAGAAATACATAATTGCCAGCGAGAAACCCACAATCTTCATCGCACTCCCCGCTAAATGAATGGTGGCACAAAGCGGAATCACGAACGATGCGATGTTGGGATTTATCTTTATGTTTAGAGCGCATTGCAGCGTTACGGGGATGGTTGCTGCCGATGAAGACGTTCCCAATGCCGTCATATAAGCCGGGAGCATGGTCTTTAACGCTTTCAGTGGATTTCGCTTGGAAATGGCTCCCGCAACAAAGTACTGGATAAGCAACAATAGGATGTGAAGCACGAAAATAACCGAAATCACTTTCAGGAAAAGCATTATCACCGAGTAAACCTGCCCGGTAACCGACATGGAAAGAAACATCCCGAAAATGTAAACGGGCAACAACGGGATAATTACGGAACGGATGATCAGGGTAATGATGTCGCGGAAATCGGAAAATGCCTTTTGCAACGTGTTACCTTTAATGAGCGAAAGCCCGATTCCTATGCAAAACGACAAAATCAGCGCCGACATCACATCCATGATGGGCGGCATCCCGATGCTGAAAAACGATTCCACCGCTCTTTCTTCGATACTTCGCACCGCATCGGCGTCGATACCTCCGGTAATAATGTTCGGAAAAACAGCTTGGCATGAGAAATAGGTGAAAAATCCCGAAAAAAGGGTGGACACGTACGCAATAACGGTTGTGACCAACAATAATTTTCCGGCTCCTTTTCCCAATTCGCCAATGGCGGGAGCCACCAACCCAAGAATAATCAACGGAATGATAAACGACAAGAAGTTGCCGAACAAATCGTTGAACGTGGCAAAAATCCGCGCGAACCAAACCGGCACAAACTGCCCGAGAATTATCCCCAAGACAATGGCGATAACAACGCGCCCCAATAAAGGAATTTTTAGTTTTTTCATTGTATGAATATTAATAGAGCGAAGAGCACGAGTTACGGGTTACCGGTTATGATTTCGGACTGTTACACAGAGTAACACAGAGAACTTCACTGCCAACTGATAACATCCATCACCCTTCATCCTCACTCAATCTCTTTCACGCCGTGCGAATGTACAAATAGCACGCTTCCGATATCGCCATAACCTTCGAAAAGGGAAATGTCTCCATCCTTTTTGAATGCGTTTTCGTTGAAGCCAATCATTGTTAATCCGGCATCGAGCGATTGTTTGTTAATAATTTCCTTAACGGAGATATTTTCTTCGCGCACAATAATTTCGATGTTGTTGGCTGTAATCGGCATACGCCCACTCTCTATCAGTTCGTACATTTTTTGTTTTACATCGTTTACCTCTTCGGCGCGACAAATACTGAAAATCTTGATATTCGCTTTTTTCCAATCGGGATGTCCCAAGATGATAAATCCCAGCAATATCATCAAATTCGTGTTTTCGGTGTCGAAGCTGCGCACCCAAATGTGAATGCCGTTTTTGTAAATTACCGGCTTGCGGCTTAAATGCATACATCAAAACCGCCCGCATTTACCATGCGAAAATTGCTGATGATATCGTGCAAATCATCTTCGTTATCGCTTTTTAGAAATTCGAAAATAACCATGTTGTTTTCCATTCCCGCGATGCCCGGAATTTGGATGGATTGGGCGATTGCCGATGTGGTAGAGGGCGAAATGATGGTGTCCACATATACCTGATTCGATGTGTCGAGGTTGTTAAGCAGGCGTCTCATTTCTTCGTTTGCCTGTTCGTTAGTCTTATGCGAGTAATATCCGTCGATTAAGTGTAGATACGTGCCAAACCCGTATTTGAACGAAATCCAGTTGAGTAATTTCAGCGCCGAATCTCGCTTGAACGTATTTCTCGAAATGCAAATAGCGCTCGGACGCCAGTCTTCGGAAACTTTCGCGTCATTGCTATGCGTTCGCGTGCGCTTGTTTTGCAGGTAAATTTGCAACGTGCGATTCACTTGAAACAAAGTGTTGGCAAACAGCGCCGAAAATCCTTTTCGCTCGCTGTGGTAGCGTTCCATGTACACGTAAAGCAGAGTAATGAAAATGTAAGCGATAAGTGTATATAAAATGCTAATTTGAAACATTACCCATATCGAAGCTGCAAAACCCAGCAGTGAAATATACCATTTCGATTTAAACGTGGGCCTGTACGCCGGCGACGAGCCAAAATGGTGCAGAAAAGATATTAAACACAACGAGCCATAAGTTACCAAAAAGAACATCGATATTATTTGTGCCACCATGTTTACGCTGCCAAACGAAACAAAAACCAACGCAATAAGGCAAGTAACAATTGACGCGTTAACTGGTTCGTTGTCCTTCTTTCGGGTTTTGCTCAGCCATTTGTTCGCGGAGCGCATAGGCACTGATTTATCCAACGCCAACGCCTGCAACGTTCGCGGGCCCACCATAATCGAGCCCAACGCCGAGGTAAACGTACATGCCGCCAAACCTATCGGAATAAGAATGTTTCCGGCAATGGCAATATCCGACATTATAAGTTGATTTTCCACCAACGTTTTCGGCAAAGCAGAATTTGCCATTTTCCAACAGATGAGCACATATAAAATCATGCCGGTAAACGTGGCGGCAGTTGTTCCGAAGGGGATAGATTTGCCAGGGTTTTTTAAATCACCCGACAACCCC
>MVZJ01000230.1 GCA_002069095.1 Bacteroidetes bacterium ADurb.BinA174
CGAAGTTCAATTTGCGAATAGTCAGCCGATAGAAACGTACAACCTTCATCAGGGATGAAAACCCGTCGCATTTCTTTTCCGCGCTCGTCGCGAATGGGAATATTTTGCAGGTTGGGATTGGTACTGCTCAAACGTCCGGTTGCTGCAACGGTTTGATTGAACGATGTGTGCACTTTTCCCGTTCGAGGATTTACCAGCAACGGAAAAGCATCGATATAAGTACCAAGTAATTTTTTCAATCCGCGCTGTTCCAATATTTTTTCGATGATGGGATGTTTGTTTCGCAGTTTCTGCAATTCATCTTCACTTGTGCTATATTGTCCGGTACGAGTTTTTTTGGGTCTTTCGATAATTCTCATTTTATCGAACAGGATTTCTCCGATTTGCTTGGGCGAATTTACATTGAAATCTTCGCCTGCAATATCAATAATTTCCGCTTCAATTTGTTGTAGCTCGGCATTCAATTCTTCCGAAAGTTGAACCAGTGCGTTCAAATCAAGGCGTACTCCCGTCCATTCCATATCGGCAAGTACGTAGATGAGAGGCGATTCCACTTCGTGAAACAGGTGTTCAAAATTGTTTCGTTTGATTTCCTTATCCAGAATATTTTTAAGTTTCAGCGTGATATCGGCATCTTCGGCGGCGTAATCACAAACGATGTGTTTATCCACATCACGCATCGATTTCTGATTTTTTCCTTTAGGCCCGATAAGTTCGTCGATATGAATAGTTTTGTATTTCAGATACGTTTCAGCCATATAATCCATTCCGTGACGCAGTTCGGGATTTAAAAGATAGTGTGCGATCATCGTATCGAAAAGCTTTCCGCGAACGTGAATATCGTAATGGCGGAGCGACAATATATCGTATTTGAGGTTTTGCCCCACTTTTTCGATATTCTCGTTTTCGAAAAACGGTTTGAAAATATCTACCCGTCTTTGTGCTTCTTCCCTGTCAGCGGAAATAGGAACATAAAACGCTTCACCTTCGTTGTAAGCGAACGAAAGTCCCACTAATTCGCTCAAAAGCGGATCAACATCGGTAGTTTCCGTATCGAAACAAACCGAATTTTGTGCGCAAAGCAGTTTATTCAGTTCAATAAGTTCGTTCTCCGATTCAATTAACTTATACGTATGCTTTGTAGAGTTTATATCGGAAAAGTTGCCTGAAAACAACGTAGGTTGCAGAACTTCTTCTTCAACGGCATCGCCGAATCCACTGAACAAGTCACCCTGAATGGGTTGTTTTTCCACCGGTTTTGGCGTTTTGATTTTTAATACCCGATTAATCAATGTCCTGAATTCCAGTTCTTCAAAAATTTCCTGTAGTGCCGTTTCATTCAACTCTTTTCTCTTCAGGTTTTCGATATCCACTTCAATCGGGACATCTGTTTTTATCGTAGCCAAAAATTTAGAAAACAAAATCTGCTCTTTGTTTTCTTCGATTTTTGTTTTCAGCGCACCTTTCAGTTGATGCGTATTTTTCAAAAGATTTTCTATCGAATCAAACTCGTTCAACAATTTTGTAGCGGTCTTCTCTCCTACCCCGGGACAACCAGGAATGTTATCGGAAGAATCGCCCATTAAACCTAGTAAATCAATCATTTGAGACGGATTGGTAAGGCTGTATTTTTCCATCACCTTTTTATCGTCTAACACATCAAAATCGTTACTCCCGTATTTCGGCTTATAGATAAAAACGTTCGGTTCAACAAGTTGCCCGTAATCTTTATCGGGAGTCATCATATACACGTCGAAAACGTTTTTATCGACTTGTTTGGCAATTGTTCCGATAACGTCATCCGCTTCAAATCCTTCCTTCTCTAAAACGGGGATATTGTAGGCTTCCAGAATCTTTTTTATGATGGGTACCGATGCCTTTATGTCTTCGGGAGTAGCTTCGCGCTGTGCTTTGTAGGCTTCGAATTCGGTATGACGGAACGTTGGCCCGGGCGGGTCAAAAGCAACGGCTATGTGTGACGGATTCTCTTTTCTCAACACATCTTCCAGTGTATTCACAAACCCGAATATTGCCGATGTATTCTGCCCTTTTGAATTGACACGAGGATTCTTTATAAACGCGTAGTATGCTCTGTAAATCAATGCATAAGCATCGAGCATAAATAGTTTTTGTTTGGTCATATAAAACTAAATATTTCTTTTAAAAACGTAAAGTTACGAATAATTGATTGCTTTAAGGTGAATTATTTTTAAATTTGTGCTTCGAATAATAAAATGAGAATGGACGAAAGTCAGATTATAAAAAAGTCGTTGCGTGAAGAGTTGAATCAATTCGATGTTTATCTTCATAAGGCAATAGAAACCGATAATAAGAGAATTTCCGATATTATTCAGCACCCTTTTAAGGTGGATGGCAAGCGAATCAGGCCGATGCTGGTTTTTCTTGTGGCCAAATGTTGTGGCAAGATTGCGCCCGCTACTTATCACGGTGCGGTTACGGTGGAATTGCTGCATACGGCAACGCTGATACATGATGATGTAGTGGATGAAGCACTTACGCGACGCGGACAACCATCGGCAAATGCGGTTTTCGATAATAAACGGTCGGTATTGGCAGGGGA
>MVZJ01000231.1 GCA_002069095.1 Bacteroidetes bacterium ADurb.BinA174
CCAGTCCGAACATTCCGCCGGCGCCGGTTACGATAAGTATTGGGCCTGCCTTCTCGATAGCAGATTCAAGAACGGAATTAACAATTTTCATCGTCTTATTTTTCAGTAAAAGCAGTGATAATAATACGCCAATCATCAGTGCAATAATGGGTTGTCCGATAAAAGCCAACCCTTTCAACGCAACATTGGCATCGGGAACTTTTAAAACGGCGAGTAACGAACCGAAAGCAATGAGAATAAGCGGCGTTACGATGGGCAATAACGAAAGACGAACCGATGGCAATTCTTCATTACTTTGTATTTCATTTTGAGAAGGTTTTATTTCTTGATAAGTGTCTTTTCGGGTTTGCCATTTAACCCACAAAAAAGCCGACAAAGCAGCCGGAATGGCAAACAACGTTCCCAACAAAATTAGCATCCCGATATTGGTGTCCAGAATTCCCGATGCGGCCAACGCACCCGGATGGGTGGGAGTGAGGCAATGAACAGAATAGAGCGAAGTGGCAAGTACAAACGCGATAAAAGGCAACGCTATCTTAGCTTTAAAACTGAACGATTTTGCTAATCCGCTCATGATGATGTAACCCGAATCGCAAAAGATGGGCAACCCCACGATGAATCCCGTGATTCCCATTGCCGAAGCGGCTTTACTGTGGCCTGTCTTCGACAAAATATAGTTAGCGATGCTCACCGCACCGCCTGTTTTTTCCAACACTACGGCAATAATGGCTCCGAAAATGATCAGAAACCCAATAGATGCCATCGTGCTTCCGAAACCCTGTTTCAGAATTTCCACTACGTTTTTATCGGGAAGCGCGATTACCGCAAGCAGCAGTGAAACAATAAATAGCGATGCAAACGCGTTGAGTTTTGTGACGGATGTCAAAATCACAATAAGCAAAATGCTTAATAGAACTAAAATGGAGATGGTAAGGATGCTCATATTATGTTTTTACGGTTTTCCTGGAAAACTCTCTACAAACTTTATCGTAAAATCGGGAAAACTGTCCACGAACTGAATTTTGAAGTCGGGAAAACTTTCTACTATCTGCCACTTACCGGGTCCATCAGGAAAGGAACTAACCATTTTCACGTGCAAGTCTGCAAAACTGGTAACAATTTTTACTTTGTAATCGGGGAAGCTATCCACGATTTTTATTTTGCCGTAGATTTTGGTTACATCCGGTTTTTCTCTCGTTTCTATCTCTCTCAACGATTCGGAAGATAAAAAATAATATTCCGGCTTTTCCCCAAGAAATTTATCGGATGGCTTTGTTTGTGCAATCAGTAACAAGTTCGAAACAAACAAAACAACAAAAAAAAGAATAATTTTTCTCATGATAGCTTCCCGTTAATTTATATCGCAAACTTAATAAAAAATCGGCAATCAAACGACTGCCGACTCCTGTTTTTACCTAATCTTTTACCTTCTTCCGCTCGAAGTTCTTCCGCTGGTTCCACTTTCACTGCTTCTGGTAGTGGTTGAGCTTTCGCGCGTGGTGGATGAAGACCTTCCACTGGTGCTTTCGCGCATTTGCGGTTCTACTCTCACGGGTTGTCCAATGGAGCCACCGTAATAATTTGTCTCGGCTGAGCGCGTTGTGGTTGTGCGGCGGCTATCGTTTGACGGAACTGTTTGGCGCGTAGACGTTTCCGCGGTTCGTGTGGTAGTTTGACGGGAGCGATTTGTAGTCTGATATGTATCGCGGCTTGTCATTCTTCCTTCATCGGCATTTCCGATTTGTCTTAGTTCTTCAGGCGATACTGCAATGCGTTGTGCTACCCGACGGGTAACTTCTTGTTGTACGCGCTTGTCTTCGGTCGAGTATTTAAAATTGCGTCCTTCGCGTATGCTTCTATCACCCCATTTGCGTGCCTGACTGCGTTCTGCTTCTCTCCAATAAACCGCCCTACGTCCGTTTTCGTTGTATCCCCTTACGTACGGGATGTTGCTGAAATCGTAATAATCGATATAATAATAGCGCGGGTAGTGCGAATTATAATAGTGATGATGCATCCACGGGTTGTAAACATTGCGGTTTACGATAACAATGAAGGCGTTTCGTAAGTTAAATGTGGAGTAAATAGGAGGAAGCGTTTGTACGAAAAGCCATTGCCCGTTTAAAAGATACACGAAATTACGTGTAGCCAAATCGTAATACACTTCAATGTCGGGGAAATAATAGTAGCGAGTTCCGTAGTAGTAATCGGGAGCCCAAACCGGATTGTAATCGTAATAATTGTCGTAGTAATCGTTACCCGACGTTCCGTAATACGATGTTCCACAACCCATGAAACCGAGTGCCATAACAAGCACCGTGAGAATAATTGTTAATTTTGTGATAACTTTTTTCATTTCATTCGGTTTTTAAATGGTTTATACTGCTTCTGTTTGTCTCTTTGACTGAAAAAATGTAAAAATGTTTATTCAGGTCGAGTATGTTTTTGGTTATTTCTATTTTAAGGATTTAGCCGTATTATTCACGGTTTTAACTTTATGCAGATGCAAGACCTCTAACCTCGCCGATATAGTG
>MVZJ01000232.1 GCA_002069095.1 Bacteroidetes bacterium ADurb.BinA174
GAGGCCCATTACCGCCATCGTGGATGGAAAGAAATAAAGATTTGCAGCTTAAAATTCTGAATCGTCAACGCCAATTGGGCATGAAGCCTGTGCTTCCGGCCTTTACAGGACATGTTCCCTCAGCTTTGAAAAATAAATATCCAAATGCAAAATTAAAGCAAACGAATTGGAACAACGGTTTCGCCGATACTTACATTCTCGATTCGGAAGATCCACTTTTCGCTGAAATAGGCAAAAAATACCTGCAAAAACAAACCGAAATTTACGGTACCGATCATTATTATTCGGCTGATACGTTCAACGAAAACGAACCACCATCCGACGAGCCTGAATATTTGTCGAAACTGAGTGCGCGCGTATACGAAGGAATGCGTCAGGCCGATCCTGATGCTGTTTGGGTAATGCAAGGCTGGTTGTTTTTCAGCGATCGTAAGTTTTGGCATGCTCCGCAAATTAAAGCATTGCTCGATGCTGTTCCCGACGATAAAATGATTATTCTTGACCTTATAACCGAATATGAACCGGTTTGGAAACGCACTGAAGCTTATTACGGTAAACCCTGGATTTGGAATATGTTGCACAATTTTGGCGGAAATATCAGCCTTTTCGGACAAATGGAAAACGTAGCCACACAACCTTCGGCAGCGTTAATCGATCCTGCATCAAAAAAAATGAAAGGAATCGGGCTGACAATGGAAGCTATCGAGCAAACGCCGGTGATGTACGAACTGATGATGGAAAACACCTGGCGTACCACTCCAATCGATTTGAAAGAATGGCTACCTAAATACATTCGTAACCGATACGGAAAAGGCACAAAATCGTCATACGAAAAAATGTTGCGTGCCTGGCAGGTGCTCAAAAACACCGTTTACAACGGAAAAGAAATTCGTGATGGCGCTGAATCAATTCTAACAGGACGGCCAACGATGGATTCGGCTACCAAATGGACTAAAACCAAACTCAATTATCAGCGTAAAGAGCTACTTCCGGCATGGGATTTATTTATTCAATCTACAGCTACTTATGCCAAAAGTGATGGATTTAGGTACGATTTGGTGGATGTAACCCGTCAGGTTTTGGCAAATTATGCTCGTCCGTTGCAAGTGAAATGGGTAAAAGCTTATCAGGATAGAAATTTAGATGTTTTCAGAAAATACAGCATCGAATATATCCAACTCATTGATGATATGGACAAGCTGTTGGCGACAAGAACCGATTTTTTGCTCGGAAGATGGATCGCCGATGCGCGCAGTTGTGGCACTACGAATGCTGAAAAAGCGCTGTACGAACGAAATGCCCGCAACTTGATAACACTTTGGGGCGATGCTGATAGTCCGCTGCACGAATACTCAAACAGGCAATGGAGCGGTTTGTTGACTGATTTTTACAAAGTTCGTTGGGAAAAATATTTTGCTGCGATGGAAAAATCAATGACTAATGGGAATGAATTTGATGCTACTGCTTTCGACAAAGAAATAGCTCAGTGGGAATGGAAATGGGTGAATACGCAGAAAAACTTTCCGGTGGAAGCGAGTGGAAACAGCATTTCGGTAGCCAAAGAACTCTATAAAAAGTACAGAAAGCAAATGCAGATTGGTTTTTAAAGCGTTATTTCACGCAAAGGCGCAAAAAAAGGTTTTCTTCTTTGTTTTTATTATTATTTAAAAGTCCATATTAAGCAGAAAATGTGTAAAATAGAATATCAAAATGTTATTTATAAACTTTGCGGTTTAGCAACTTCGCGCGCAAAAACTAAAATGCGAAAACACTTTCATCAGATATTTTTAATCACAATATTTCTTCCTTTTTTAGGAGCCGAAATATCGCAGGTAAATGCACAGTTGCTTTTCGATAAAACAGCTTACCGTTTTTTTATTGTTTCCGATATTGGCCAAAATGGCTATTATGAGCAGAAAACAGTGGCTGAAACGCTGGGTAAAGTTGCAGAACAAGTACGACCAAAATTTGTGATTTCGAGTGGTGATACCTTTCATTACAATGGCGTTCGAAGCTCTTCCGATCCGTTGTGGCTTTCGAATTTCGAAAATATTTACACAAATCCTTGGCTATTGGTAAATTGGTATCCGATTCTGGGAAACCACGAGTATCGTGGAAATACACAGGCATTAATTGATTATTCTGAAATAAGCCGACGTTGGAATATGCCTGCCCGATATTATACTTTCGCCATGAAAATTGACTCGGTAAACAGTATTCGCATTGTTATGATGGATACGCCTCCTTTTATCAATGAATACAAAAAATATCCCGACCAATATCCCGATATTCAGTTTCAAAGCACCAAAGCTCAATTGAAATGGCTCGATAAAGTATTGTCAAACTCCACTGAAAAGTGGAAAATCGTAGTCGGACATCACCCTGTTTATTCTGTGGACAGTTTGCGCGGAAATCATGATGAATTAATTGAACAAATTGAACCAATACTTATGCGGCACAACGTTGATTTTTATTTTTCAGGACATATTCATAAAAGACAAG
>MVZJ01000233.1 GCA_002069095.1 Bacteroidetes bacterium ADurb.BinA174
CACCCTGACACAAAGATAAAATTTAAAAGTTAATTAAAATGAATTGTCCAATTTTATTTGGATTTTAAATGGAAAGTGTTATGAATAAATTTGAAAATTATTATCAGGAAAAGAAAACCATTGATATCGTGCAGGCGAATGCTGTTGCTTTCGGCGTGTTTTTTGTTGCCGCTTTATTATTCACCGTGCCTTTTTATTTTATTTGGGGCTATTCGGCATTAAGGGAATTACCGTCTTTTGGAGAATTTCTAACAATGATGATAATAGGTATTGTCGCGCACGAACTCATTCACGGTTTGTTTTTCGGATTATATGCCGAGAATGGATTTAAGAATATCCGTTTTGGGGTAATGTGGAAAATACTCACTCCCTATTGTCATTGCAAAGTGCCGTTGAAAATAAAGCATTACCTGATTGGCGCGCTGATGCCTGCTCTTATATTGGGTTTTATTCCGGCAATTACAGCTCTTTTTATCGGTAACGCCAAGTTTCTTGTTTTCGGTATCTTTTTTATCGGCTCTGCTACAGGCGATTTTATGGTAGCGTGGATATTACGAAAAGAAAAGCTCGACGACTATGTGCAAGACCACCCTTCGGAAGCGGGATGTTGGGTATATAGAAAAAATAAGATAGTGTGATAAGGGGAGAAACAATTTTGGCAACTCCTGATTTGTTATACGAAAATAATTGGCTGATAACAACATTCAACCTTAATTGACGACATATTATTTTCTTATCCATTTTGTTGGTATTGGCAGTTATATATTTTGTATTAAAAGCAAATAGATTTTTTCAACAACTCCCATACAATAATATTATTAGTGCCAAATATATACTCTACGTTATTATTTTAAGCTTTTTCTTTGCACACTTTTTTATACATTAGCTTTTATAGCGGAGATTGTTGTGTGTGTCGTAAGAATTAAATTATTTCGTGAGGCTAATAGATTATTTTTTTTGATTATGTTTGTAGAAATAATTAACAGACCTATCTCGTGTATAGGAGAAATAGATAAGAAAGGTACTTTGTATAATAAAATCAATAACTCATTAAAATAAATACCCCCATGAACAGACGAAATTTTATCAGGAATGTTTCCGCACTTTCTACGCTCACTATTTTGAAGCCCGAAATCGTTTTCGCATCCAACAATAATTCTGCCGTTAGAATTGGATTGGTGGGATGTGGTTCGCGCGCAACGGGAATTCTGGAAAGCATGGTTGACAATGCAAACATACAGCTTACGGCACTTGCCGATATCTTTGAAGACAAGTTGATTAAAGGAATCGATTTTGCCAACGGATTAAACAAAAAAAGGAATTATGCCGCTGTGGCGAAAAATAAAACGTATTCAGGATACGATGCTTATTTGAGGTTGTTGGAAAACAATGATGTAGATGCCGTAATTATTGCTTCTCCGGGTTATTCGCATCCACAGATACTGGAAGATACCGTAGCTGCAGGAAAACACGTGTATTGCGAAAAACCGTTGGCAGTTGATGCTGACGGATGCAGGCAAATTATCAGAACAGGAAATAACATTAACGGACGAGTTTCGGCGTTCGACGGCTTTCAGATTCGTTATGCAACGCCATACGTGGAGATGGTTAAGAGGATAAAAAGAGGAGATATAGGTGAAATTGTTACCGTACAACTGTATTATTTTTCATCGGGTGCAGACATTCACCCACACGAGGGAATGTCGTATGACGAAATGCGAATCCGCAATCATTATCATTTTCATGAAATTTCCGGAGGATGCTATCTCGATCAGGCAATTCACATGATTGATGTCTGCAACTGGGTTCTCGGTGCTACACCGCTGTATGCGATTGGCGACGGCGGCAAAAAAGGAGCACCCGATTTCGGAAATGCTTGGACGAATTATCAGGTGATTTACAAATATCCGAACGATGTGAATGTGTCCGTTCATTCTGCCAAATTCGGAAAAGTTTTCGGCGATGTGTGTGCCCGGTTCATCGGAACCAAAGGTATAGCCGAAGCACATTACAGCGGCGGAGTTTTCATCAACGGCGATAATAAATGGGATTCGGGAATTGTGCGTTCTGCTGCGGAACTTACGCCGGAATCTATTGCAAGAGGCGCAAGCTCGTCCTCGTTAGACGATGCCGATCCTAATAAAGGCAAGGCCTTTATCGAAAGTATTACCAGTGGTAAATACCTGAATCAGTTAGAATCGGGTTGTAATTCAACGTTAAGCGCCATTTTGGGGAGAGAAGCTGCATCGAGACAAGAAAAGATAACATGGGACGAACTGATTTATACTCCACAACGAATTGACCCCAAATTGGATTTAAAACAGTTTGTAAAGAAATAAACCTGAAAAATATTTTGTAAAGGTTCAAAAAACATATAACTTTGCAGCCACAAAAATAAAAGTGGCGGTGGCCACACTTTTCAAAAGTTATTGAAGTCCGCCCGGATGGCGGAATTGGTAGACGCGCTAGTTTCAGGGACTAGTGTTGGAAACGATGTG
>MVZJ01000234.1 GCA_002069095.1 Bacteroidetes bacterium ADurb.BinA174
GGCAACGGCTGCGGCTGCAACACTGTTACTACCGTAAACGGGTTCACTCAAGTTAATGGTTTTGTTGAGCGGATTGTAATGATCGGTTAGTTGTCCGCGTACGGAAATGACTTGTACATCGTAAATTCCGTTGTCGTGAAGCATTTTTTCCGCCACGTCTTTCCCGGTCATTCCGTTTCGAAGCGGAATTCGTGAATATTTTTTAAACCGACTTTGTAGTTGTGCCTGAACAATCCATCCGGCAAGGGCAATTATCCCAAAAAGAATCCAAATAGGGGCCATAATGTTTAATTTTCTAATTTTTGTTTAATACATAACATAAAACATACGAAAAATGTTTTCTGCCAGTGTGAATACAAAAAACATACCAAATTTTGATCATGCAGCTATAAGACACACTAAGCAAAAAAATGGTTTAAAAGTCATGTTTTTTAGTGGACAATACCTTTCAGCATCGGTACAAACCTGAAATAGCCTGCTCCGGTAGTATTGTAATCTTTTTCATCGGTTTTCTCTACCACCATCATTTCCTGCAATTTCTCTCCAACGGGGACTACCATTCTTCCTCCTATCGCAAGTTGTTCCAGCAGTTTTTCGGGAATTTCGGGCGCTCCGCACGTAATCAGAATGCCATCGAAAGGAGCGAATTGGAGCAATCCGTCGAATCCATCGCCGTGTACCAAAACGATATTTTCATATTCCAAGTTCGATAGAATTTCTTTTGCCTTTAAATGGAGTTTTTTGTGTCTTTCTATGCTGTAAACTTCAAAGCCCAATTCGCATAAAATAGCAGCCTGATATCCGCTTCCGGTACCAATTTCGAGCACCTTATTTCCTTTCTTCATTTTCAACAAATCGGTCTGTATGGCAACAGTGGTAATCTGCGAAATAGTTTGCCCCGATGCAATGGGTAACGGCTCATCGCGATATGCCGCGTGTTGCTGATCTTTACTCACAAACAGATGCCGAGGCACGTTTTTCATGGCCGAAATAACCTCTTCTGAAATAAAGTGGTTTAACGCTATCTGATCCATTACTTTATTCCGCAGGTTTTGTTGAAAAAGACTATCTGCCATATTTGCTTTGTTTTATTGTTGAATTTATTTGACCGTGTCAAAACAGGGATACACGAAATTTGACGAGTTAAACTGTTTAAATCACAACCTTCTAAATAGTAAACACACGTATTTGTAAAAAGTTCTTTATCAATGTAAAACATAAATAATTCGATAAAATATTTTTCATTTGTACCTTATCAAAAAGGAAAAATCAGTAACTTTGTCAAAAGAATAACTCAGATTTATGACAAGAATTTTCCTCCTCATCAGCATACTATTATCGTTTTCCACATTCAATTACTGTGTCCAGTCTCAGGAAGTTCCAACGAAAGGATTGAAAGAGATTTCAGAACCTTTGGTGAAAGAATTTATCGATTTTCTGGCGTCAGACGAAATGCGCGGACGCTCAGCGCCAAGTATCGAAATAGATAAATCAGCAGACTATATTGCATCAAAATTTAAAAGTTTTGGAGTAATGCCTGTACAGGATTCTTATTTTCAGCCAATTCCCTTTTGTGCTGCCGATCTGAATGTGGAGCAATGCAACTTCGTATTGATAAAATCGGGAATTCGACACGAATTTGCCATAAAAGAGAATTTTACTCCCTTGCTCAATACGGGTAACGGGCAAGTGTCCGGAGAACTGATTTTTGCCGGATATGGGATTACTGCACCGGAATACAATTACGACGATTATGCAGGTATTGATGTAAAAGGTAGGATTGTGTTGGTTCTGAAACAAGAACCACGACAAAACGACACCGTCAATTCTGTTTTCGACGGAGCAAAAGCTACCAAATATTCCGATTTAGCATATAAAATCCGGAATGCTGCCGAACACGGAGCCGCCGGACTTTTATTAGTAACCGATCCGCTTCACAATGTAGCCATTACGGCTCAGGGTCATTTATGGAATAGTCTCTATTCGAGAGGTAAAGCCAGACCGGTGTATTACCTGTGTGCAGAAAGAGACAAAGTTATTCCCGCCGTACAAATCAATCGCGATGTAATCAACGAAATTTTCGGAAGCGTGGATTCGTTACGCTCGTTGCAAAGAAATATTGATGAAAACTTGCGCCCATTATTGTTTCTTGTGCCGGAAATTTCGGTCAATCTTGCGGTTTCCGTAGAAAAGAACGAGTTTCCTTCAAACAATGTAATCGGGTGGATAGAAGGCTCGGACAATCAATTAAAGAATGAATTTGTTATAATCGGGGCGCATTACGACCATATAGGCGTAACGTCTAAACCCAATCACCTGAACGATTCCATCATGAACGGGGCCGATGACAATGCATCGGGAACGGCAGCCGTTATGGCGGTAGCCAAAGCTTTTGCTGCATCGGGGAAAAAGCCGGCGAGGAGTGTTGTGTTTATGCTGTTCACCGCCGAAG
>MVZJ01000235.1 GCA_002069095.1 Bacteroidetes bacterium ADurb.BinA174
TTTTCTTTCTGCAGGGCACTACAAAGCTTTCCGAAAATTTCCTTTGCTGAATTTCAGTAATTTAGATTTTTACTGAATCTCTGTTTGACCCAAAATCCACCGGTTTTAACGCGTTTTTAACTAAATCGCAGGGAATTTGCTGCAAAATGGGTTAAAGTAATCGTGTTGGGTTTAAAGTATAGTTGAATTTTATGTTATCTCATCCAAAAACAATATATGTACAGTACAACTACACGAATATCATTTATTAGAATTATAAAGATTGGGCAATCAACTGTATGTACAAATGTGCACTTGCATGTAAATCAGTATAATTACTCTATAAATATGTACGAAATTACATAATCTGACTCAATAAAATTATATTTCTTTGTAATCTGAACAAATATTCAAGAAATCATGAACAAACGCTATTTTACATTTTTACTTTTAGCAAGTACATTATTAATTGCCAACGCTTCCATAGGCTTCAAAGGTAATTTAAGAAGTAAATATAACTTCAATCCCCAATGGCTGCTGCATATTGGAGATTCCGAAAGTACAGGAAAAATATTTTCTGATCCTACATTAAACGATAAAGCATGGAAAAGCATTGATCTTCCGGCTGCTTTTAACGAAGATGAGGCTTTTCGTTTGAGCATTCTGGAACATACCGATACAATAGTATGGTATCGTAAGCATTTCCGTCTGCCAAAATCGGCAAAAGGACAAAAAATTTTCGTGGAATTTGAAGGCATACGTTTTGGAGGTGAGTTTTGGGTAAACGGAAAACCGTTAGGCATGCACGAAAACGGTGTAATGGCGTTTGGGTTCGACATTACCGAATTTGTTAATTATAGCGGGAACAATGTAATTGCTGCACGTATTGATAATTCATGGCGATACAAGGAAAAAGCAACCGGATCCACTTATCAGTGGAACGACCGGAATTTTTATGCTAACTACGGTGGTATTCCTAAAAATGTTTACCTGCACGTAACACCGAAATTGTATCAGACGCTGCCACTTTACAGTAATCTGAAAACCACCGGAACTTATATTTATGCGCGTGAAATTAATATAAGCAATAAAAGTGCCAGGATATATGCCGAATCGGAAGTAAAAAACGAATCGGGTCAGGAGAAGGAATTTACTTTTGAAGTTACCATCGAAGATATGGAGGGTAAGATTGTAAAACAAATGACTTCCAAATCGGTAAAAATGCAACCGGGAGAAACACGCATCGTAAAAACGGGCGCTTTGGTCGAAAATCTGAATTTCTGGAGTTGGGGTTATGGCTATTTATACAATGTTTATACGGCTCTTAAATTAAACGGAGTGCCGGTTGATGTAGTAAAAACCCGTACTGGATTTCGGAAAACAGCTTTTCGGAACGGAATGTTTTGGCTCAACGACAGGGTTTTACAAATAAAAGGTTATGCCGAACGAAGTACGAACGAATGGCCTGCTCAGGGAATGTCGGTTCCGGCATGGCTCAGCGACTACAGTAACAGATTGATGGTAGAAAGCAACGGCAATACGGTACGTTGGATGCATGTAACACCCTGGAAACAGGATGTGGAAAGCTGCGATCGTGTCGGATTAATTCAATTGATGCCTGCCGGCGATTCTGAAAAAGATGTGGAAGGTCGCCGTTGGGAACATCGGGTGGATCTTATGCGCGATGCAATCATTTACAACCGTAATAATCCGAGCATAATTTTTTACGAAGGCGGAAATGAAGCGATATCTGAAGTACACATGGCAGAGCTGAAAGCCATTCGCGATAAATACGATCCTTATGGCGGACGTGCGATTGGTTCGCGCGAAATGCTCGACAGTAAAGTTGCCGAATGGGGCGGCGAAATGCTCTACATAAACAAAAGTGCCAAACATCCGCTTTTTGCTACCGAATATGCGCGCGATGAAGCCTTGCGTTACAACTGGGACGATTATTCGTATCCTTATCACAAAGATGGGGAAGGTACCAAATATTATCGTTCGGTGATGGGCGAGCAAACCAATCGGGTAATGGACACAAGTCCGTACAACCGGAATCAAGATTCGTTTTTCAAAGAATTGATAGCCCGTTGGTGGGATTACTATCGGGTACGTCCCGGTACCGGCAAACGCGTCAGCAGCGGGGGCTTAAAAATTCACTTTCACGAATCGAATACCCATTGGCGAGGAAAAGAAAATTATCGCCGCAGCGGTGTTGTCGATGCAATGCGTGTGCCAAAAGATGCTTTTTTTGCCCATCAGGTAATGTGGAATGGTTGGGTGGATATTGAAAAACACGGTTCATATATATGCGGACATTGGCAAGCCCCCTTTAATCCTCCTACAGAGGGAAAACTTCCAACGCCGCGAGAATATAAGGATGTACTGGTAGTTTCGACGGGTGAAAAAGTAGAATTATTTGTGAACGGC
>MVZJ01000236.1 GCA_002069095.1 Bacteroidetes bacterium ADurb.BinA174
GATAATAAACGGTCGGTATTGGCAGGGGATTATATGCTTTCATCGGCATTGCAGGAAAGTATTAAGACCGATAACTTGGAAATAATCGGGCTTATTTCCGAACTCGGACAAAACCTGGCTGAAGGAGAACTCAACCAGTATTCTCTGGCCAATGAGATTATTATCGATGAAAAAGAATATTTCAAAGTCATCGATAAAAAAACAGCTTCATTATTTTACGCTTGTGCAAAAATAGGCGCCATTACTGCCGGAGCTGACCGTATCACGATAGACGAATTCGGAAAAGTAGGGCGTATTTTAGGCATTGCGTTCCAGATACGTGATGATATTTTCGATTATTACAAGACCGATATAGGCAAACCCACCGGGAACGATATCCGCGAAGGAAAAATTACGCTTCCGCTTATTTATGCTTTCAAAAATGCACCTAAAGAAGTTTCGGACGAAAAGATGAATATTATTCGTTCTTTCGATTTTTCGCCCGAAAATATTGAAATCCTGCTCAATTTTGCCAAACACTACGGCGGCATCGAATATGCACAGAAAACTATGGAAACACTTCTGGAAGAAGCTGAACAAATCATCAGAAATGTTTCCATTGACAACGAATACAAGATTATGTTAAATCTATTGTTGATGTATTTGAAAAATCGTTTGTTCTAACTCTGTTTCTTAACCGAAATGCTTCCCAGCAATTTTATGTTCTTCAAGTTGGCATAATCGTACAGGTAAAATCCGTCATCGCCAATCATAAACAGGAATTTGTTCAGCGGAATTACATCGTATGTTTTAATATCCTTAAAATGAGCAATCAAGTTTTTGTTTATATTCAATTTATCGGCTATATTAAAAACCTTTAATCCGTCATCGCAAAGGAAGAGAGTGTTGCCATCGATACCTAATCCGTAAGGCGCTTTCATATCGTAAGTGGCCACCAGGTTATTTGTTTTGTAATCGGCTGATAATTTTACCACATCGAGGACATTTAAATTTACATTCGTACCTCTACTACAGGTTGTGCCGGAACGAAGCGTGATGTATGCATATCCGTCCTGTACCACAACCGGATCGCAGGTAGTTGCGTGCCAAAGCGAGCTGATTTGCTTTGGAGCCGAAGGATTTTCCAGTTCAAGAATGATCATTCCATTAGTTGTTCCCAAAAACATATGATGGTCATAAAGGAACATAGTTTCAACGTTCCATCCGATGGGTTGAGTAACCACTTTTACAGGATTGGAAGCATCCGAAACGTTGAAAACAAACAACTGATACTGGTCAACCGTGTAAAGAAAGTTGTCGTATAATCCGAAACGAGCCATCGAACCCCCTTTTCCGAAAGATGCACTTGATATTCCACCGGTACTACCAAAAGCGGCGTCCATGCTTAGATTTGAATTCTTCTGGTAACTTTCCCATCCGTAATAAATGGGATAAATAATCTGTTCTTCCAGTTTGTTGTGTTCTTTCTTTTGTTCCCAAGCAATTACTACGCCTTTTTCTTTTTCTACTTTACCGATTCGCAACTGATTATCGGTTGGAGGAACGGCGTAAGGATAAATATCTTTCAGACGGTTCACTTCCTTGATTTTAGTTATATCGGAAACGTCAAGCGCCACCAGATCCACATAACTGTCTGCGTATAAGATGTTGTTTTTTACTGCAATATCCACACAGCCGGGAATTTCTACGAAAGTTTTATTTTGAGGCTTCGATGGATTCGAAACATCAATGACGTGTATTCCCTTAAACTTTTCAACAATAAGTAGGTAGTTGTCCTTGTAATAAATTTTTCCAGGCTTTTCCAATTCTTTTGCCGGTGAAGCCTTTACTGCGCTTCTTAACTTGTCGTAACTCATGTAAACCGGTACATTAGCCATGTATTCTTCGGTGTATGTATCCATGCAGGATGTTAAAACCAAAACGGAAATAAAATAAAATAACAGCTTTATATGCTTCATAATAAATTAGTTAAAAGATGAGACCAAGTTTTAAGGAAAGTCTGTTGTAATCGACATTCAAATCGTACTTTTTTTCCTTGTTGTTGTAACGTAGCCGGTGAAAACGATAACCGGCAGAAAAAGTAAAACTCACATTCGATCGGGTTTGCCACATAATTCCGAGAGAAGGATTGAGCAAAATTCCGCCTTTGGCTTTTAAGTCCATATCATAACTAACCGAAGGACCAGGCCAAAAAGAACTGTAATCGATATTATAACCGGTAGGATACACGTTGCCTACCTTGGTTCGGGAGCCTTCAATGGGAATTTGATATCCTGCCTGAAGCATTGCATACGGAGCAGCCCTGTTGTTGTTGAACTTGTAAATTCCGTTTATCGTTACCGGCAGGTATGT
>MVZJ01000237.1 GCA_002069095.1 Bacteroidetes bacterium ADurb.BinA174
AATTCTGACTGAAAGTGAGGTATTGCCGTTGCAATTGTGTAAATCCCGCCATATACGCGTTCAAATCGCGCAATTGAACCTCCTGATAGTTTCGCATTAAATTGGAACTAACTTGGATATTGTTGGGTAAATAATTAAAATTAAAAGATTTAATAAACTTCAACCATCCCGAAGTGCTTTTCATATCTTTAAAAGGTTCAAACGGTTTCACAAACGGCGTATAAGCATAATTCGCCTGTAATCGCTGATGAATACTATTGTTGTATTCAGTTTCGGGATTTTGGTAATAATTTTCGTTATAAACATATCCGAAACTGAAATTGGCAAGATCATAAGGCATCGGATTTTTACTTTTTATATCCACTTTCACATTGTTCAGACTCAGGCTTTTATTCACAGTTTGTGTGATGGCGAGGTTATTAATCGAATCCTTTTCTCGTTGATTCCGTGTATTTTTCAACGATTCCGAAAATAGAATATCCTGATCGAGCGGATCGTATTGTGGTGCGGTTGTCTGATGGGAATACGAGTAATAAAACGGCGCCGATATTTTTGCTTGCGCCGGCAAAAATCTACCGAGTTCCATATTCATCGCCACGTTTATCGACGAAAAATCATCGTTCCGGCGTTCCAGTAAACTTTGATTGAGCGCGCCGAAACCAACTGTTTCTTTTCGTCCCGAAATGTTCACCGATCCAATATCCGACAACGCAAGCTGAACATTTCCTTGCGCAGCCCAGCCGCCTTTTTCGTCGAATTCGCTCAACCGGAGTTCGTTTATCCACACTTCTGATGATTTGTTGGTATTCGAATTGTTCCTGATACCGATCATTATCACTTTTATTTCGGCAAGCGACGGATTTCCCATAATAGTTAACCGGTTATCCGGTTTTTCCGGATCAACTTCATAATAGGGTGTAATATACGTTACCCCGCTTCCACGGCGTTTTTCGGCATTGCGTTTGAGTTTCAAGTTTGTAAATATTTCCAGCGGAAAATCGAACATGTTTTCCGGTTTCCAGACCATCTCCTGATGTTCAGGAATATTTGTGCTGTAATGTCCGGCGGGAGTTAATTTGAGTGGAATCTCGTATTCGTAATAGTTATTCCGGTAATCGGAACCAATACGCAAAAAAACACTCATTTCGTTGTCTTGCAGATTAGTAGCATCGTCTGGCAGTTCTTCTGCGTGAACAAATAGTTGCAGGCGTTTGTAACGACGCAAATCGTACATCGTGTTTTTATAAACAGCCCGTGAATCCCCCGGATCCAGATTATTCACTTTAAGAGCGATGGCTTGTTCGTTTTGTTGACGAAGTTGTGGCTGGCTCGGATCGAGGATGCGCGTTACACCCGGTGGCAACACGTAATTCACAGGAAAACGGTCTCCGTTTTCTTCGATATTTACAGTCGAAATTTCCAGTTTTCCCAATCCCGAAACCGCACCGCCTGACTGTAAGTTTTGCGTATAGGATCGCCATTCGCTTCGTACAAGTTCCAGCGTGGCAAAACGAAGAAAAACGGGCTGCTCAAAATCGGTAAAGAACATTCGCATAAAACGGATATTGTTGAATCCCTGAATATTGCCCACACGGGACTGAAAATCGCGAATGGGAATTTTAAACTGATACCAGTTTACTTTACCGATTTCGCCATTACGAAGCGAAACGTTTACTTCGCGTTTATCTACAATATAATTGGCGCCTACCACCATATTTTCCGGACGTAGTTGCACCTTATACTGATAGTACGATTCGTTCTCGTTCAGCGTATTGTCGTTGTCGATGTCTTCAACATCAGGAGTGGCACGCGATGCCGTTGAATATCGCTGTGTATCATCAGGTGCGAGTGAGTTTCCTTCTGTTCCGTTGTAGTACTTGTATCGATCTAAAATACTTAATTGCTCCTGATCTTGTTCTTGTCCTCGATAATGTCTGAAACTGTCTCCCGAAGGGTCATTCAGCGGTGAATGTTTGTCGGCTTGCATTCGCGATAACGCGTCGTTCGAAAGTTTCGGTATAATTTCGTTTAAATAAGTGGAGTAAGCAGGAAATGATTTTTCTTCTTCGGTGCTCAATCCGTTCAATCCCACGTCCTGAACTCGTCGCGACTCGTTTCCATGCGAATTATCGAACGCGTAAACGGTGGACTGTCTGATCGGATATTTTCCCCAAACACTTGTGCCTACGGCAGTTATTTCACCATCTACAGGCAATCCGTTTTCGAAGAATTTCTTTCCGTCTTTAAGCACATCTTCCGATATTTCACCTAAATTGAAATACAAAT
>MVZJ01000238.1 GCA_002069095.1 Bacteroidetes bacterium ADurb.BinA174
TGGCGTTACTACAACTAATGAATTCGGGGCGTAGCAACGTTGCCGTACCCTCTACGGTGCATTGCGATCACCTGATACAAGCATATAAAAATGCCAAAACCGATTTGCAAGCGGCCAAGGTTACCAACGAAGAGGTTTTTAATTTTCTCCGAGATGTGTCGAATAAATTTGGAATCGGATTTTGGAAGCCGGGTGCGGGAATCATTCATCAGGTAGTACTTGAGAATTATGCTTTTCCAGGCGGAATGATGGTGGGAACCGATTCCCACACACCCAATGCCGGAGGATTAAGCATGATTGCTATCGGTGTTGGTGGAGCCGATGCGGTTGACGTGATGGCCGGCTTGCCTTGGGAACTAAAAATGCCAAAAATCATTGGCGTAAAACTTACCGGAAAACTTTCGGGATGGGCAGCGCCAAAAGATGTTATTCTGAAAATAGCGGGAATCTTTACCGTAAAAGGTGGAACCAATGCCATAATCGAATACTTTGGCGAAGGAACTCAAACAATCTCAGCCACCGGAAAAGGAACCATTTGTAATATGGGCGCCGAAGTGGGTGCAACAACATCTATTTTTCCATTCGACGAGAAATCGGCTACATATCTTGAAGCAACGGGGCGAAAAGAAGTTGCCGACGAAGCCCGAAAAATTATGCAACATCTGCAACCCGATCCGGAAGTGATAAAGAATCCGGAAAAATATTACGACCAACTCATTGAAATAAACCTTTCGGAGTTGGAGCCTCATGTAAACGGACCTTTCACGCCCGATGCAGCCCACACCATTTCGGAGTTTGCCGATGCTGTCATCAAAAATAACTATCCACGAAAAATGGAAGTGGGATTAATTGGTTCATGCACCAATTCTTCTTACGAGGATTTAACCCGTGCGGCATCCATTGTTCGCGAAGCGAAAAAAAACGGATTGGGTGTAAATGCACAATTTATCATTAATCCCGGTTCGGAGCAAGTACGATATACAGCCGAACGAGATGGCATTTTAAAAGAGTTTGAGGATGTTGGTGCGGTAATTATGGCAAATGCATGCGGTCCGTGTATCGGACAATGGAAGCGCACCGATGAAAAATCGGAACGACCAAACTCCGTTGTTACTTCATTTAACCGCAACTTCGCAAAAAGAAACGACGGTAATCCCAATACGCATGCCTTTGTAACATCGCCCGAGTTGGTTGCCGCGTTTACCATAGCGGGCGATTTAACGTTCAATCCGTTAAAAGATACGCTCGTTAACGATAAAGGAGAAAAAGTAAAACTTGCCGAACCAAAAGGTTACGAAATGCCGCCGCGCGGTTATGAAGTAAAAGATGCCGGCTATTTAGCTCCATCTCCCGATGGTGCGAGCGTGGAAGTTTCCATAGATCCCAAATCCAATCGTCTGCAAAAACTTGAGCCTTTTCCGGCTTGGGATGGAAAAGATTTCACAAACTTACCGCTTCTCATAAAAGTAAAAGGAAAGTGTACTACCGACCATATTTCAATGGCGGGACCATGGCTCCGTTTCCGAGGGCATTTGGATAATATTTCGGACAACATGCTCATTGGTGCTGTTAACGCTTTTAACGATAAAACCAACTCTACACTTGACCCGACAACAATGGAGTATTCCGAAGTTCCCGCTCTGGCCCGTAAATTCAAAGCCGAAGGATTAGGCTCCATAGTTGTTGCCGAAGAGAATTATGGCGAAGGTTCATCGCGTGAACATGCTGCTATGGAACCTCGTCATTTAAACGTGAAAGTAATTCTTGTAAAATCGTTCGCACGTATTCATGAAACTAACCTCAAAAAACAGGGAATGCTTGCACTCACTTTTGTGAACAAAGACGATTACGATAAAGTACTGGAACGTGATAAAATCAACATCATCGGTCTTAGCCAATTTGCTCCGGACAAAAATTTAATGGTAGAGTTACTTCATGCCGATGGAACAAAAGATTCATTCGAAGCAGCTCACACCTATAACGAGCAACAGATAGAATGGTTTAAGGCAGGTAGTGCCTTGAATACAATTGGGTAGAGTTATTTCAAGAAACATCAATTCCAAAGAGATATGCAAAAAATAACTCGACAAAACAATACCCTCATCGTTCCCGACAATCCTATTATTCCTTTCATCGAAGGAGACGGAATTGGTAAAGAAATTACCTCTTCCGTAAAACATATAATAGACAAAGCTGTGGAAAAAGCTTATGGCGG
>MVZJ01000239.1 GCA_002069095.1 Bacteroidetes bacterium ADurb.BinA174
TAGATATTGGCGGCGGGCTTGGCGTTGATTACGACGGTACACGCTCGTCATACAGCGAAAACAGCATTAACTACTCCATTCAGGAATACGTGAACGACTCGGTTTTCTCGTTCGTAGATGCGGCCAACAAAAACGATATCCCCCACCCCAAAATTATTACCGAATCGGGACGTGCGCTAACAGCGCATCATTCAGTGCTCATTTTCGAAGTACTGGAAACCGCCACACTGCCCGAATGGGGAGAGGATGTGGAAATTCAGGAAAACGACCACGAACTGGTGAAAGAATTATACAATATATGGGATAACCTTTCGCAATCACGAATGTTGGAAGCATGGCACGATGCACAGCAGATAAGGGAAGAGTCGCTTGATTTATTCAGCCTGGGAATGCTCGAATTAAAAACGCGCGCACAAGTGGAACAGTTGTATTTTTCTATTATCCGCGAAATAAATTTCACAATAAATCGTGCGAAGCATGCTCCGGAGGAGTTGCGCCAGCTTTCGTCGCTGTTGCCGGATAAGTATTTCTGTAATTTTTCGTTGTTTCAGTCGCTGCCGGACTCGTGGGCTATTGATCAGGTTTTCCCGATTATCCCCATCCATAGGTTGGATGAAAAACCGGAGCGAACAGCTACACTTCAGGACATTACCTGCGATTCCGATGGAAAAATAGCCAGCTACACGGCTCAGGGAGGTTTTCACCAGTCGTTTCTTCCGGTTCATTCGCTCAAGAAAAACGACCCGTACTATATCGGAGTTTTTCTGGTGGGAGCTTATCAAGAGATCTTGGGCGATTTACACAATTTGTTTGGCGACACCAACGTTGTGCACGTGGTAACCGACGAAAATATAGGATACAAAATAGAACAGGTAATTGACGGAGAATCGGTTGCAGAAGTTTTAGAGTATGCTCAGTATAACGCCAAAAAACTGGTTCGTACGGTTGAAACATGGGTAATGAGTTCGGTAAAAAAGGGGAAAATTTCGGTTGAGGAAGGCAAGGAATTTCTATCGAACTACCGTTCCGGATTGTACGGATATACATATTTGGAATGACATTAAGCCTAAGATATTAAAACAAAAAAGCCACGATTTACGGCTTTTTTAATGTCTTATTAATTCAAAATCTATTATTTCAAAAGAAATTGAATACTCATATTGATTTTCACAGGAACAGTCCTATTAATATCTTTTGCCGTTTGAGAAAATGAAAAGGTTAAAGAAACACTTTTATTTGCCTGCATCCTATTTGCGACGCTTTGGAGAAAATCTAAATCAGTCTTAATTGTAGTAGTTTTATCAGCAGTCAGATTACCTAATTGTAAGACTGTTTTTGTTCCATCCAATGCCAATTTAACATCTTTCAATTCGTGCCCACCAGCAGTAATACCTGTAATGGTGAGTTCAGTTGTTTGAGGAATAATATTAGCTTGATATACATTTTTTGTATATGTTCCGAGTCCAGAAAAATCACTTAATTTCATTTCAACTTTATTGGAAGTTGGTTGTCCTGCACCTATCATAAATGTAATTTCATAGGCTTTGCTTCCGTTTACTTCTTTAGGCATATTTGGATCATCTTTGCTACACGATGCAACAACAATAACCATAGACAACACCATTATTAATGAGAAAATTTTTTTCATAATTGTTTTGTTTTAATGATGAATATTCTTTACAAAAATAGTCAATAAAAAACAAGTGGCAGAAATTTTTCTTTTAAAAAAACTAAACGTAAATTATTTGTACAATTTATTTACCACAATGTATTCATAAACCCGATTGGGTAAGAAAGCGCGAATATCCTTCCCTTCACGAATACTTTTCCGGATGAAAGTAGAAGAGACCTCCACGATAGGCGCTTTCACTAACTTAACATTTTGTTCGTATTCGTTATCTATCTGAATATCCTCCCCTAATCGGGGATAGATCAGAATCTTAAATTCTTTTCCCAAGCGTTCATAGTCTTTCCAGCGCGGAAATTTGTTCCAATTATCTGCGCCGATGATAAGGGTAAACTCCGAATCGGGATTTATGGCTCTCAGTTTTGTCAGCGTATCGATGGTAAAGGAAGGTTTTGGCATATCGAATTCGATATCCGAAACTATCAAAGTATCAAAATCCTGCAATGCTAACCTCGTCATCTCTAATCGGATATCGTCATCAAGCAAACTGCTAGTTTCTTTTAACGGATTATGCGGGG
>MVZJ01000240.1 GCA_002069095.1 Bacteroidetes bacterium ADurb.BinA174
TGTGGCCCTGCCGCAACGAAGGCGAAGACGCTCGTCTTTACAAAGCGGTAGAAGCCTGCTCCGATTTTGCCTGCGATTTGGGCATCAATATTCCCACGGGAAAAGATTCACTTTCGATGACGCAACAATATCCCGACGACAAAGTGTTATCGCCCGGAACGGTGATTATTTCAGCCGCCGCCGAAGTTAAAAACATCCGCAAGATTGTTTCACCCGTTTTGGCGTATATTAAAGGAACTTATGTCTATTATATCGACTTCTCTTTCGATGCCTTTAAATTGGGTGGTTCAGCTTTCGCGCAAACATTGAGCAAAGTGGGCGACGAAGCTCCAACGGTTACGGATGCGGAATACTTCAAGAACGCTTTCACCGCTGTACAAGAGCTGGTTAACAGAGGTTTGATTATTGCAGGACACGATATTTCAGCCGGAGGAATGATTACCGCCATGCTCGAAATGTGTTTCGCTAATCCGCAAGGAGGTTTGGAAGCGCGTCTCAACAAAATTCGCCATACCGATTTAATAAAAATACTCTTCTCCGAAAATCCCGGACTTATCGTGCAAGTGAAACATCATCACTTGGTGGAAAAAGTGTTGAGCGATTACGGTGTAGGCTTTGCTATCGTTGCTCGTCCCATTGAAGATCGTAAATTGATTATTGAAAAAGATGATTTCAGACAAGAGTTCGATATCGACGCGTTGCGCGATGTGTGGTATCGCACATCCTATTTGTTGGACAAGCAACAAAGCGGTGAAGAATGCGCAAAAGCCCGATTCGAAAACTACAAAAATCAGCCGTTGCAATTCAATATAAATCCGTCGTTTACAGGCAAACTTTCCGATTTGGGACTCAACCCCGACAGGAAAGAGCGGTCAGGAATTACTGCCGCCATTATTCGTGACAAAGGAACCAACGGCGAACGCGAAATGGCATACTCGCTCTATCTTGCAGGATTTGACGTGAAAGATGTACACATGACCGACTTAACTTCGGGACGCGAAACATTGGAAGATGTACAATTTGCCGTTTTCTGCGGCGGTTTCTCCAACTCCGATGTGTTAGGCTCCGCCAAAGGTTGGGCAGGTGGATTCCGCTACAACGAGAAAGCGAAAACAGCTCTCGAAAACTTCTACAAACGCGAAGATACACTGAGTTTAGGAATTTGTAACGGATGTCAATTAATGATGGAATTGGGCTTGGTATTTCCCGAAATGGGCGAATCGCATCCCAAAATGCAGCATAACGATTCGCACAAATTCGAATCGGGTTTTGTGAGTGTGGAAATTCCCGAAAACGAATCGGTAATGTTTAAATCGCTTTCCGGAAGTAAGCTCGGTATTTGGGTTGCACATGGCGAAGGGCGTTTTGAGTTGCCCGGTGAAGCATCAAAATACAACATCGCCAAATATGTGTACGATGCGTATCCTGCCAATCCAAACGGCTCCGATTACGCAGCAGCAGCCGTTTGCTCTGCCGACGGACGTCATTTGGCAATGATGCCGCATTTGGAACGCGCCATTTTCCCCTGGCAAAACGCTTATTATCCGCACAAATTCCGTAAACACGAAGTAACACCGTGGATGGAAGCGTTCGTAAACGCAAGAGAGTGGCTGAAAAAGAGATAGGGCGATTGGGCGAAAAGCGAGTGGGAGACGAAAAAGAATAATTTTCATTGTTTTGATACTTATTACTAATTAATAAAGGATACACACAAGTTGTATCTTTGTGTTGCAGCATGTTTTTGGATTTTTCACAACTTAAAGTTGCTGAATATTAGCGACTTTACTAAATTAATATGCTGCTTTTTTATTAATAATCAGCAAGTTGTTTAACTTGCGAAAGTCGGGTGACAAATAATATACTGCATTTTAAAAACATCAAAAATTTAAGGTTAGATAATTGGGTTAAGTAGCTGTTTTATTTTTTTAACACTACTACGTGCAGCGTTTTTTAAAATTTTGCATCTATAGATATAAAGCAACAAAATTAATGAACTCAAAAAACAATCTTTATGAAAAAAATCACCATTTTTTTGGCGGCTGTTTTAATCAGCTTTTCCGCTTTTTCACAAAAACGCACGCGTAGTTTTATGGGTTGGCATCTTGCCAAAGACGCACCCGCGAAGTTAAACGAGGTGAAACTAAATTTGGGAACCTCCATTTTCGCCTTGTATCCCGAATTTTCTTACGAAAGAATCATTA
>MVZJ01000241.1 GCA_002069095.1 Bacteroidetes bacterium ADurb.BinA174
TCCAATGCAACATTGACTTTGTACTGCCTGCAGCCGAGTCATTCTGGGCATCCAACTCGGTAGCCATCGTTCAGTATATTATTATGCTTGTTGTTGCAGCTACCGCATTTATGAGTAATTTCAGCAAGAAACCCAGGAACGTTGTGTTGCTCACTATATCGGTTCTGTTTTTACTTGTGTTCTGTTATATGGCGTACAAACGGCAGTCGGCTGAATCGATTTTCGCCGTATTTCCATTGTTGGCTGTAGGTATTACCCCAATTTTGGGTAAATATATTGACCACAAAGGAAAAGCTGCTTCGATGCTTATGTTAGGCTCTATCTTATTGGTAACTTGTCATTTAACTTTTGCTTTCATCTTACCTAAATTTCAAGGCAACCCTGTTGGCGGAATTATTGTATCGTTTGTAACGATTTTAGTGCTCGGTTCATCATTCTCGTTGGTTCCGGCTTCTCTCTGGCCCAGCGTTCCCAAACTTGTGGACAGTAAGGTTATAGGTTCGGCTTACGCATTGATTTTCTGGATTCAAAATATCGGATTATGGCTATTCCCCATGTTGATTGGTAAAATTTTGGACGCAACAAATCCCGAAATTGCTCAACAAGTGGCTGCCGGCACAATGACTTCTTCCGAAGCAGCCGTTTCATATAATTATACCAGTCCTTTGCTGATGCTTGCTTTACTTGGAGTGTTAGCACTTATCCTCGGATTGATATTGAAAGTAATAGACAAAAAGAAAAATTTAGGATTGGAACTTCCCAATATCGTTAAAGAAGACGTAGCTGTTGAAGGTTAAGTATTGGAAGTTTAAGCAATTAAACCGATAAAAAATAAAAAGCGGACTATTTTGTTCGCTTTTTTAATGTAATGTTATTCGTTTATCATTTATTATCAAGTGATTTGATATATCCTATCATCTACTATCGGTAACAGCAAACAAATGCAAGGTTAAATTGTTTATCAATAAATAAGAAATGCAATTCCAACTCACTTCCGAATATAAACCCACCGGCGATCAGCCGGAAGCCATAAAAGCTTTGATAGAGGGACTTCAGCAGAAAGTTCCTTATCAGACGTTGTTGGGGGTTACCGGTTCGGGAAAAACGTTTACTATTGCCAATGTTATTCAGCAGATAAACAAACCGACACTGGTGCTGAGCCACAACAAAACGCTGGCGGCTCAGTTGTACAGTGAGTTCAAGGGTTTTTTCCCGAATAATGCGGTGGAGTATTTCGTGTCGTATTACGATTATTATCAACCCGAAGCTTACATCCCCACCACCGACACTTACATCGAAAAAGACCTTTCCATTAACGACGAAATCGAAAAACTTCGTTTAGCGGCTACTTCGTCGTTGCTTTCGGGACGAAGCGATGTAATTGTGGTTTCATCGGTTTCATGCCTATATGGCATTGGGAATCCGGAAGATTTTAACAAAACCACTATCGATATTCGGGAAGGACAAATGTTGGAGCGAGACCATTTTTTGCGGCTATTGGTAAATAGTTTGTATTCACGCAACGAAACGGTAGAATACAATCGTGGAAATTTTCGGGTGAAAGGCGATACGGTGGATGTGTTTCTGGCATACGACGATATTTTGATTCGTGTTATTTTCTGGGGCGATGAGATAGAAAGCATCGAATCGGTCGATCCGTTTACCGGTGTTACCATGGAACGATTGGATTCGTACCGCATTTTTCCTGCCAATTTGTTTGTAACTACGAAAGAACGTATTTTTAGAGCTATCGAAGAAATTCAAATCGATTTAGGAAAACAAGTGGAATTTTTTCAATCTATCGGCAAACCTTTGGAAGCAAAGCGGCTCTACGAGCGTGTTACATACGATGTAGAAATGATAAAGGAGATTGGATATTGTTCGGGAATCGAGAATTATTCACGTTATTTCGATGGACGACTGCCAGGAACCCGTCCTTTCTGTCTGCTCGATTTCTTCCCCGACGATTATCTCACTGTTATCGACGAAAGCCACGTTACTGTGCCCCAAATCCGTGCAATGTACGGTGGCGACCATTCGCGAAAACTCAATCTGGTGGAATACGGATTTCGTTTGCCTGCGGCAATAGATAATCGTCCGCTCAGATTCGAGGAATTCGAATCGCTTATACCCGAAATAATTTTC
>MVZJ01000242.1 GCA_002069095.1 Bacteroidetes bacterium ADurb.BinA174
CCCAGAGCCGGGATCGAACCGGCATGGAAGTGAATCCACTGGTGTTTGAGACCAGCGCGTCTACCAATTCCGCCATCTGGGCATCGTGTAGAAATGTGAGTGCAAAAGTACACAAAAAATTGATAAATAAAAAAAGTTGTGCCTTTTTATTCCGATTTTATTTTAAAAGAAAAAACAACGTGAAATTAAATAGACATCTGTTAAAACAAACTTACAACCGAAAGTGTTATACCAAAAAGAAAAATTGTAAAATAGAATCCTAAAAAGATTTATCACAAATCTTATATGTAACGTTATGAAGAGCAACAATTTTTGTGTTATAATGGGAGGCGGCGTCGGCAGCCGTTTTTGGCCCTTTAGCAAAGAAGATAAACCTAAGCAATTCCTCGATTTTTTCGGTACCGGACGTTCGTTGCTACAAAGCACATTTGATCGATTCAAAAAAATAATTCCTGTCGAAAATATTTTCGTTGTCACCAACGACGCATACGCTGAGATGACACTTAAACAGCTACCTGAACTGTCGAAAAATCAGATTCTTCTTGAACCGTTGAGAAGAAATACGGCTCCGGCAATAGCTTACGCTGTATTTCACATTCAAGCAATAAACCCGAATGCCAACATCGTTGTAGCGCCTTCCGACCATTTAATTCTTAAAGAAGATGTTTTCCTGTCGGAAATTGAGCGGGGGCTTCAGTTTGTAGAGAAAAATCCGTTTTTGCTGACATTAGGAATTAAACCAAGTCGCCCGGAAACGGGATACGGTTACATTCAAGAAAATCACGAAGAAATTGTGGATGGCATCAAAAAAGTGAAAACTTTTACCGAAAAACCTAATTTTGAACTGGCTAAAGCTTTCTTCGAAAGTGGCGAATTTGTCTGGAATTCGGGGATATTTCTGTGGAACGCGAAAACGATATTGAACTCATTTAAGCAACATTTACCGGATATCGTGAATAAGTTTAACGAAGGTAAAGAGTTTTTCAACACCTCCCGCGAGAAAGAATTTATCGATCAGGCATTCCCGTTTTGTCCAAACATTTCCATTGATTATGGAATAATGGAAAAAGCTGACAACGTGTATGTTATCGGATGCGATTTCGGATGGTCAGATTTGGGAACTTGGGGATCGTTGCATGAGATTACCGACAAAGACAATAACAACAACGCCAGCTTGCATTGTAAAACGTTATATATTGAAAGTAATGATAACATAGTAACCATGAGCGACGGTAAGTTAGTGGTGATACAAGGGCTTGACGGATACATTGTTGCGGAATCAAATAACACTTTGCTGATTTGCAAAAAAGAAGAAGAACAACGCATCAAACATTTTGTAACTGATGTAAAATTCCGTTACGGTGACGAATATATATAAATAACCGAATGAAAAAATGTAATAATTTTTCATTTGGTTGCAATTCAGTTGTAATTCGATAGTAATTCGGGTTGTGGCGTTAATCTGTTCTTTGCTCCTTGCCCTTTTCTCTATTTAGCTGATAAACAGCAACTCCCGATATTTCGGCAGTGGCCACATCTGATTATCCACAATCAGTTCCAGCTTATCAATATGGTAGCGAATGATATCTAAAAACGGTTCTACCGTATCGTGGTAAGCTATCGCTTTTTCGCGTGCATCTTCCAGTCTGTTGGCTGATTTTCGTGCATCAACCATATTGTCCACGTTGGTTTTTATAGCCGAAATGTGCGTGGCGATTTCTTCGATCAGCGCCGCATCCTCTCTGGAAAGCCGGGTTGCTTTCTCTTCATCGAAAACCACACGCATCTTGTACAGGTTATCCAGCAGCATCGACTGGTACTGCGTTGCCACGGGGATGATGTGGTTCATGCTTAGGTCGCCAAGTACCCGGGCTTCTATTTGAATTTTTTTAGTATATGTTTCCCACTTCACCTCGTTTCGGGCGTGAAGTTCGCGTTCGCTTAGTACGCCGATGCTTTCGTACATTTTTACACTACGTTCAGAAAGGTACGCGTCAAAAATCAACGGTACGCTCGTTTCACAGTCCAGTCCGCGCTTCCGGGCTTCCTCTTTCCACTCGTCACTGTATCCGTTCCCCTCGAATCGGATAGGCTTGCACGCTTTTATGTAAAGCCGGATGGTATCGAAAAT
>MVZJ01000243.1 GCA_002069095.1 Bacteroidetes bacterium ADurb.BinA174
GGCCCAGTCACAGTTCGTTGTTTGGAGCAGTTGACTTAGCCGGAATTCCAAAAGACCGTTTTTACCTTTATCGTAGTCATTGGAACAAAAATGCAGAAACGCTTCACATACTTCCGCACTGGAACTGGAAAGGTCGTGAAGGCGAAGTTACTCCCGTGTTTGTATACACTAATTATCCATCGGCAGAGTTGTTCATTAACGGAAAAAGTCAGGGAAAACGCACCAAAGATTTTTCTGTTCCGATCGATGGAAGTTACTCTGTCGAGGCGCAAAAATCGTTCGAGCGTCAGAAACGATATCGTTTGATGTGGATGGACACCAAATACGAGCCCGGAACGGTGAAAGTGGTTGCTTACGACGATAACGGAAAAGCCGTTGCGGAGAAAGAACTGAAAACCGCCGGAAAACCACACCGAATTGTGTTGGAAGCAGACCGCAATTTCATTAATGCCGACGGCGACGATATTTCGTTCATTAACGTTCGAATTGTGGATAAAGACGGAAATTTCTGTCCTATCGAAGAGCGGGAAATATCGTTTACCGTAAAAGGTGCGGGAAAGTTCAAAGCCGTTGCGAATGGAAATCCGACAAGTTTGGAAAGCTTCCAAGCTCCAAAAATGAAACTTTTTAGCGGACAATTGACCGCTTTGGTTCAAGCCGGCGAAAAACCGGGAACCATTGTGTTGGAGGCGAAAGCGAAAGGAGTAAAAAGTGCGAAGGTGGAGATTCAGGCGCGTTAGTGCGGGAAACGAAGGCTGTGGCTTTGTTTGTGCAGTATACCGAGGGTGTCGCTTCGAGCGACACCCTCGGTATTTTTAATGAAGCTGAAGACATCGTGTTCCGAATATTCGTATCTTTGTACCCTCAAAAATATTCAATGGCAAAAAAAAGAAAACAACTCCCTTTATTGGAAAATATACTTATTACCAACGTAGCGGCTGAAGGCAAAGCCATTGCCAAAGTGGACGGAATGACGGTTTTTGTTCCTTTTGTTGTTCCAGGGGATGTTGTGGATATACAACTTACCCGAAAAAAAAGCAATTATGCCGAAGGAAAAGCGGTAAGGTTTGAGTCATTTTCTGAAAAAAGGGAGGAGGCTTTCTGCGAGCATTTCGGAATTTGTGGGGGGTGCAAATGGCAAATTTTGCCTTACGAAGAACAGTTGAAATACAAACAAAAGCAGGTAACCGATAATTTACAGCGTATTGGGAAAATTGAGTTGCCCGAAATTTCGTCCATTTTGGGTGCACCCGAAACCATTTTTTACCGCAATAAACTGGAATTTACCTTCTCTGATAAGCGATGGCTTACGGAAAAAGAAATTTCATCGGACAAAGAGTTTCTGCAAATGAACGCACTGGGTTTTCACATTCCGGGAATGTTCGATAAAGTGTTGGATATTCACAAATGCTGGTTGCAAAACGATTTATCGAACCAAATCAGAAACACCATCCGTGAATTTTGTCTGCAAAGCAACTATTCGTTTTTCGACCTGCGCAACCAAAGCGGCTTGATGCGTACGCTCATCGTTCGAAATACATCGGTTGGCGAATGGATGGTAATTGTGGTATTTTTCGAAGACGATACCGAAAAAAGAGAAAAACTCCTGAACCATATAACCGATAAATTTCCGCAAATTACATCACTGCTCTACATCATTAACCAAAAAGCCAACGATACCATTACCGATCAGGAAGTTATTGTTTGGAAAGGCCGCGATTACATTGTGGAAGAAATGGAAGGCCTGCAATTCAAGATTGGACCAAAATCGTTTTACCAAACCAATAGCCGTCAGGCTTATAATTTATATAAAATTGCGCGTGAGTTCGCCGGTTTATCCGGTAATGAGTTGGTTTATGACTTATATACAGGAACGGGAACCATTGCCAATTTTATTGCCCGCGATGCGAAAAAGGTTATCGGGATTGAATTTGTAGAAGAAGCCATTGAAGATGCAAAGGAAAATTCTCGTATCAACAATATAGAGAATACACTGTTTTTAGCCGGCGACATGCGGAAAATCCTGACACAGGATTTTATTAACGAACACG
>MVZJ01000244.1 GCA_002069095.1 Bacteroidetes bacterium ADurb.BinA174
CCGCCTGCCCGCCCCCCGCGAGGCGGTACCCGTCGGCCGCGGCCGGGTGATAGACGAGCGCAGGCAGGGCACAGCCGGTGTACAGCACGTTAACTTCATCCGTAAAATAGGGTTTTACTCCTGATTTTGCATCGAAGATTTCTTTGTACATAATATGCCCGTTCCCCGTCTGAGATTCTATTTTTGTATATTTGGGGTTGGCCGTTATTTTTGCAAATTGTTTTTCGTTATCAATTTTAATCTCATCGTCGAAGCTGACGGTTTTTTCACAACCTGCAAAAAAAACTGATAAACAGATAATTGCTATAAAGTATAATTTCGTTTTCATATTTTTTTAGATTTTAGAACCAAGAATCAAGACGTTAAAAAACAACTTACTTTTCATTTACTCTGTTCTGACTTCTGATATCTGATGTCTTTCTATTTAGTAAGTTTTTTCAACAAGTATTTTATATCGGTGTTAAGAGAAATTTCTTTTTCTATTTCGCTGATGGCAACCCGTTTTTGTTCCATTGTATCCCGTTCGCGAATGGTAACGGTGTTGTCTTCCAGCGTTTGGTGGTCAACGGTTACGCAATAAGGCGTGCCAATGGCATCCTGACGGCGGTAGCGCTTACCGATACTGTCTTTTTCGTCGTATTGACAAGCGAAACTGAATTTCAAGTCATTCCAAATTTCGGTAGCTTTTTCTGCTAATCCGTCTTTTTTAATCAACGGTAAAATGGCTATTTTCACAGGCGCGATAGCTGCCGGAATTTTTAATACAACGCGGGTTTCACCGCTTTCCAGTGTTTCTTCGCAATACGAACCCGATAAAACCGAGAGGAACATTCTGTCCACGCCGATAGAGGTTTCCACCACATACGGAACATACGATTTATTTTGTTCGGGGTCGAAATATTGCAGTTTTTTACCCGAATATTTTTCGTGTTGGGCTAAATCGAAATCGGTACGCGAGTGAATTCCTTCCACTTCTTTAAAGCCGAAAGGCATACGAAACTCGATATCGGTAGCGGCATTGGCGTAGTGTGCCAGTTTATCGTGATCGTGATATTGGTAATTTTCGTTTCCGAAACCAAGAGCCTGATGCCATTTCAACCGCTCATTTTTCCAGTATTCAAACCAATCGAGTTCCGTGCCCGGAACCACGAAAAATTGCATTTCCATTTGCTCGAATTCGCGCATGCGGAAGATAAACTGGCGGGCAACGATTTCGTTTCTGAAAGCTTTTCCAATTTGAGCGATACCGAAAGGAACTTTCATGCGTCCGGTTTTTTGCACGTTAAGGAAGTTAACGAAAATTCCCTGTGCCGTTTCCGGCCTCAAATATACTTTCATTGCGCCGTCAGCGGTAGAACCCATTTCGGTGGCAAACATCAGGTTGAATTGGCGTACTTCCGTCCAGTTTCTTGAGCCGCTTATCGGGCACACTATTTCGCAATCGATTATGAGTTGGCGCAAATCGTCAAGATTATTGTCATTCAGTGCTTTGGCAAACCGGGCGTGCACTTCATCGCGTTTCCGCTGATTTTCCAACACGCGCGGATTGGTTTCGCGATACATTTTTTCATCGAAACTGTCCCCAAATCGTTTGGCAGCCTTTTCAATTTCCTTGTCTATTTTGTCGTCTATTTTCGCCAGATATTCTTCGATCAGCACATCGGCACGATAACGTTTTTTGCTGTCCTTATTGTCAATCAACGGGTCGTTGAAAGCATCCACATGTCCCGAAGCTTTCCAAATTGTTGGATGCATAAAAATGGCAGAATCAATCCCCACCACGTTTTCGTGCAGCAGGGTCATGCTGTCCCACCAATATTTTTTGATGTTGTTTTTCAGTTCAACACCCATTTGTCCGTAGTCGTAAACGGCGCCTAAACCATCATAAATTTCACTTGATGGAAAGACAAATCCGTATTCTTTGCAGTGCGATACAATTTTCTTAAAAACGTCTTCTTGTGCCATAAATCAGTATTTCGGGTACCAAGGTGCGAATAATCTTTTTTTGCACTCATCCCGATTTTTCAATAAAGTTACA
>MVZJ01000245.1 GCA_002069095.1 Bacteroidetes bacterium ADurb.BinA174
TATTGTTTGCTATTTTGGCGGTGATTATGTATTATTCAAAGAAGATAAGGTTTTCGTAACGTGAAAAAATCCGATAGGCAGGGAAAAAATTCCCTGCCTATCGGTTTGTAATCCGGTGCTTGCTGGTTTTACTTTTACAAAATTGCTTCCAATTCCACTGTAAAGTGTCTCATAATCGGCTCTTCGTGGATGATTTTATAACCTTTGGTTATGGATTCACGACGGTCGTACACATTTTTCAATGCAACAGCAATCACATCCATATGGTTGTTGGTGTAGGTGCGGCGAGGAATGGCAAGACGCAACAACTCTAATTTCGGATAACGGTTTTCGCGGGTTACCGGATCGCGGTCGGCAAGTAAGGCGCCCACTTCCACCCCACGAATTCCTGCTTCAAGGTATAACTCTATACCAAGCGTTTGAGCGATAAACTCTTCCTTAGGAACATTGGGAAGTACCTGTTTAGCATCCACAAAAATGGCGTGTCCTCCAGCAGGGCGTTGATACGGAATACCGTACTCATCCAATTTGCTACCTAAATATTCAACTTGTTTAATACGAGTTTCCAGATAGTCAAATTCTGTTCCTTCGTCCAAACCAACTGCAAGAGCGTTCATATCGCGTCCGCTCATACCACCGTAAGTAACGAAACCTTCGTTCATAATGCAGAATTTTTGACAATTTTTCCAAAGCTCTTCCGATTTGAAAGCTACAAAACCACCCATATTAACAATAGCATCTTTTTTAGACGACATAGTCATAATATCGGCATAAGAGAACATCTCTTTTACTATCTCCTTTACAGTTTTGTTTTCGTAACCTTTCTCACGTGTTTTGATGAAATAAGCGTTTTCAGCAAAACGAGCTGAGTCCATTTGCAACAATACGTTGTATTTTTTACACAATGCCGAAACTCCGCGAACATTTTCCATAGAAACGGGTTGTCCTCCGGCAGTGTTGTTTGTTACTGTAAGAATTACACACGGAATTTTTTCTCTTGGTGTCTCTTGCAATGCTTTTTCAAGCTTTTTCAAATCCACATTTCCTTTAAAAGGAATTTCAAGTTGAGTATCAGCCGCTTCGTCAATAGTGCAATCTAATGCAACGGCTCTTCTAAACTCGATATGTCCTTTTGTTGTATCGAAATGCGAGTTTCCGGGAAGTACGTCACCTTCTTTTATGATAGTTGAATACAACACGTTTTCAGCTGCACGACCCTGGTGTGTAGGCAAGAAATAATCGAAACCGAGAATCTCTTTTATCGCATTTTTCATATTGTAATACGAACGTGCTCCGGCATAACTTTCATCGCCGAGCATCATTGCCGACCACTGTTGGTCGCTCATTGCACCTGTTCCCGAGTCTGTAAGCAAATCGATAAAAACTTGATCGCTTTTTAGGAAAAACAGGTTGTATTTGGCTTCTTTAATCCATTGTTCGCGTTCTTCTCGCGTACTTTTTTTAATGTTTTCTACCATTTTAATACGGTAGGATTCTGCGAAAGGTAATTCCATAATTAGTAATGAGTTATGAGTTTTGAGTTTTTACTTAGAGACGCAGCATGCTACGTCTGTACAAGTTGTGTTTTTTTAGATGTAGATATCAGACAACAAACATTTTAACTGAAAGCTAAAATGAAAATTTGATGTGTTGATATCTAACGAAAATAGGAGTTAATTATGCATTATGAATTTTTCATTATGCATTGAAAAGGAGGTAGCCGTCGCGGCGTTTGATGTGTATATATTGTAATTTCCGGGGCATTATCGTGGTAATTTGGGTACAAACTTACATAAAAAAGTTTGAATTTTATACGCCGTCCCATAAAAATCGGGGCCGTAACCGTTCTAATTGTAATTAACGTGCTCTATGGCACAAAGTATAATTTAAAAATTATAAATATGAGAACAGTTAGCGGCCTCGACGTTCATAAAGATAGCATATTTATGTGTATCTTAGACGAACAAGGCAAAAAAACAGAAGAAAAATTTGGGGTAACCACTCGC
>MVZJ01000246.1 GCA_002069095.1 Bacteroidetes bacterium ADurb.BinA174
GTTTTGTAAACCGATAGCATAAACAAGCCATTTTGTAGTATAGAATCAAATTGAAAGTCCACACTAACTTTTGGAACGTCCATACCATGTGTTATCCAGTCTTTTGCCAGCCAGTTTCCAAAACCTTTGTCGTTGTCGGTAGGAGCTCGAAAAGCTTGCACAACGGGCTGAACTTCGAATCCTGTTGATTTCGCTAACATTTCTTTGCCGTTATATTTCAGCGATTTCAAACTTCCATCATTCGACCATTTTACTGAAAATCCATTGCCATAAGCTGTTATTTCTCCGTTTTCTTTTATTATTTTTACTTTTCCCTTATTTTGTAGGTCAAATCTTGGAAGTTGGATATGATTGATTGGAAATTGCTCGGAAGCTACGGTAAAACCTGCATCTGCCCAAAGATTTTTATTTTTTAGCTTAAAATAAATATTCAAGTGTAATTCTCCGGATAAATGTTCCGTTTTTAAAACCGGAATATCAACAAACGTTGTATCTCCGGGTTTTATATCGGGTACATTAATAATGCCGGTTTTTCTGATTTTTCCGTTTTCGGTCAATTCCCAAACACAATTGTACAATGATAAATCGGAATGATGCTGACGGTTGATAATTTGCAGTTTGCCGCTAACACTTTTTATGTCAATAGGTTGATAAACCTTACGAACTTCTTCGTATTTGGGTGTAATCTCACGGTTACTTAAAACCACACCATTCAAACAAAATGCTTTAGAATTCGGATAGTCGCCAAAATCACCGCCATAAGCCACCATAGTTTTTCCATCGGGAAGTTTTTTAAAAATTCCCTGATCCACCCAATCCCATATAAAACCACCCAACATGCGCTTGTTGCTGTAAATTTCGTCCCAATATTCCTGAAAATTTCCCATGGAATTTCCCATGGCATGAGCATATTCACTGGTTAAAACCGGACGGTTGTCATTGATGCGGTTGGCAATGTCGAGCAATCGCTCCCAACGGGCATTTTCCGCACGCTCAGCATCGGAATTTTCAGCTATTCCGGGATTAAGATATTCATGACGGAGGCGCGGATAAAACCTACTTATCATATCGACAGTGTTTGGGTCAGGTTCTCCGTTAACACCTTGTGCTCCTTCGTAATGAATCGGTCGGCTTGGGTCAAAATCCTTTAACCAGGCTGCCAAAGCAGCAAAATTTGGCCCGTAACCACTTTCGTTGCCCAAACTCCAAATAATTACCGATGGATGATTTTTATCGCGTTCAGCCATGCGAATGCCTCTATCCATAAAAGCCGAAGCCCAATCAGGATCGGATGCCAATTTTCCGCGCAAACCGTGCGTTTCGATATTTGCTTCGTCCATCACATACAAACCAAGCGAGTCGCACAACTCGTACCAGCGTGTAACATTCGGATAATGAGCTGTTCGAACTGCATTGATATTTGCTTTTTTCATAAGCATAATATCCTGTAACATACGTTCTTCAGTCATTACTTTCCCGAGTAAAGGATCGTGTTCGTGCCGGTTTACTCCTCGAAGTCTGATAGGATTTCCGTTTACCAGCAATTGACCGTTGATAATTTCAACCGATCGGAAGCCAAAACGTTGACTGATTTGTTCCACAACATTTCCCAAGCTATCTTCAAGCCTAATTTTTAATGTATACAAATGCGGAGTTTCGGCCGTCCATTTAAGCGGATTATTTATCATACCCGAAATTCTTCCGGTTTTTCGTGGTCCGCGTTGCGGATTCCATTCGTTCATCAACGCTGCTTTATTATCTTTATTCAAGATATCAAAAGCTGATGCCGATTGGTCGAAAAGTTGCTCAACAGTTGCACGAACCTTGTATCCTTTGCCGGTCTCATTACCGTAAACGGCTAATTCAGGATCAATCTCCAAACGGAAATCGGTATAACTTTTATCGGGAATTGTCCGAACAAAAAAATCGCTGATTCTTATTTGTGGAGTGAAATATAACGTTATATTGCGGTGAATGCCTCCAAATCGCCACATG
>MVZJ01000247.1 GCA_002069095.1 Bacteroidetes bacterium ADurb.BinA174
GGCGGAATTGGTAGACGCGCTAGTTTCAGGGACTAGTGTTGGAAACGATGTGCAGGTTCGAGTCCTGTTCCGGGCACTGCACAATATTTGCGCAGGTGGTGAAATTGGTATACACGCTACTTTGAGGGGGTAGTGCCGGTTCCGGCGTGTGAGTTCGAGTCTCATTCTGCGCACTGATAAAACAGGTATTCAAGAAATTGAATGCCTGTTTTTGTTTTTTATGTGAAAAGTCATAACTTAGCAAGCTAAAACCAACGAACATGAAAATCCTTACTGCCGGACAAATAAGAGAGGTTGATGCTAAAACCATCGCATATGAAAACATTTCTTCATTGGAACTGATGAAAAGAGCCTCGAAAGCTTTTATCGATTGGTTTACAACCCTATATACCGACAAAAATAGGTTAATTTCGATATTTTCCGGAACGGGAAACAATGGCGGAGACGGATTAGTGGTTGCTCGAATGCTTCATAAATCGGGTTACAGGGTAAGAGTTTTTATAGTAGAATACAGTCAGCATTATTCCGAAGATTGCGCGCATAATGTTCGTCGTGCCAAAATGGAAAATATTTTTATTCAAAAGATAACGACAAGTGCCGATATTCCAGATTTATCTGATTACGATATAATTATTGATGCCATTTTTGGAACAGGGCTTAACCGAGAAGTAACCGAAATAAGCCGTGAGGTGATTGAAATAATCAATAAAAGCGGTAAGAAAATAATCAGCATTGATGTTCCGAGCGGATTATTGATGGATAAAAAAACAAATTTTGCTGTTCAGGCCATGGAAACGGTAACGATGCAAATACCAAAACTCGCGTTATATTTACCCGATAACGAAAACTTTATCGGAAACGTTCATCTGGTAGATATCGGATTGAGCAATAAGGCTATAGTTGATGCAGAAACTTCTTTTTACTTCGTAACTAAAGAAGAAATAAAGAAACTTTTGAAACCACTTAAAAAATTCTCACACAAAGGCACGCAGGGACACAGTCTGATTATTGGCGGAAGTATCGGCAAAATCGGATCGGTTTGTCTGGCATCAAAAGCTGCGCTAAAAACCGGATGTGGGTTAGTTACCGCTTTTGTTCCAAAATGTGGAACATCGGTTCTTCAGTCAAATTTTCCAGAAGCAATGGTTATTGAAGACTGTAACGATACGCACATAACGGAAATCGATTTTGATATTCATCCGAATGCAATTGGAGTAGGGGTGGGGTTAAGCGAATTGCCGGAAACTCAAGATGCTTTTTATCGTTTTTTGCGTCAAAATAAATCGCCATTGGTTATCGATGCCGACGGATTGAATATTTTATCGAAAAATAAGAAATGGCTGGATATTTTGCCATCAAAAACCATATTAACTCCGCATCCAAAGGAACTTTCGAGGCTTATAGGAGAATGGTGCGATGATTTTGATAAAATAAATAAAGTTAAGCTATTCGCAAAAACATACGATTTAATTATCGTTATAAAAGGAGCAAATTCGCTGATCATCGATTATTCGGAAGATGTTTATGTAAATAGTACAGGAGCTCCGGCATTGGCTACCGCCGGAAGCGGTGATGTTTTGACGGGAATTATCACAAGTTTGCTCGCACAAGGATATAAACCGTTGGAAGCTGCTAAAATCGGTGTTTTTGTTCACGGGTTTACAGCGAATATATCGGCAACGAGAATCCATGCCCGAAGTTTCACGGCTTCGGACATTATTGAAAATATTGGGAATGCTTATTTCGAAATAGAAAAATAGCTACTGCAAACACCATGCAAAAGTTTCTGTGCATAGTCGTCCCAATGCGGCTAAGTAGTGATAATTTTTCCTAAGGAACGTGAAAAAATGCGGGTTAACAGGCAAATGCGTAAATTCAATTAGTAAATGCAACTAAATATCATTTATTAACGGTCAAAAAGATTCCCAAGGGAACGCGTTCCCTTGGGAAATTCGGCCAAAATGTTTATAATAGTTGTATTATGAAAAAAT
>MVZJ01000248.1 GCA_002069095.1 Bacteroidetes bacterium ADurb.BinA174
CGAAGGGATTGAATAACGGGTCATAGTCTATCCTGGGCATTCTAATATGTTCCCTGCCGTGCTCCAGTGCGCCCCGACCTGGCATATTGGGGATTTCAGGCATTCCTTCGGTGTCAAAATCGATGCTTGGTACAAATGAGTTTTTGCCTCCCACTTTACTTAATGCAGACAAAAGTACATCGGTATATTCTATCGACGGATTTTTAGCTAATTCGCCAATTAATAACGACTCGGCTTTTTCATATCCGGCTTGACCGAGGGCGTTTACCAAATTGAGTTTTATCGATTCTTGCGGATTGTTAGCTAATGCGTTAGTTAATGCCTGCATAGCGTTTTCCATACCGATTGAAACCAGCGCTTGCGCTGCCGGAGCTGCGAGACGCTCATCGGTTAAAAAAGCGGAAAGCGCTTGTACGTTATTATCTGTTCCAATTTTTTCAAGTTGGCGGATAATCATAGCTTTTATGACGTTATGGAATTGTTGGCTCAACGCTTTTTCATATGCGCTTGTGGCTATTGCACGATTTGTTTCATCGTTTGCCACAAAGTTTGTCCATCCGCTGATAGCATAGTCCAGCACTTCGTTGCTGTTTTTTCCGGGAGGATTCATCCGTTCGATTAGTTCCAACAAACCCTCTTCGCCGGTGGATACCAAGTCAGCCATGGTTCGGTTATACTGAGTTTGGTTTGCTGCAGGAAGTTGAGCAAGCGCGTCGGCAATGATAGTGGCGCGCGTTCTTCCTTCCGGTGTTTGTGCCATTAGAAAACTGGTTGCAAGCAGAATGGCGGTAAAAAATGATATATATTTTTTCATTATAAAATCTAATTTTTGATTGAGAATTCTTTTAATAATACCTATAAATGCAACGCTTCGCGATAGATTTCGTTTTTGAAAAAATGATAGGCTTACTCTGATAAAAATTTTGTTGTTGAATATTGTTAAGAAAGTTTTTTATGAGCGTGACTCTATCTTCATAAAGCGCTTATCGCCGAAGGCTTATTTGTTATATTTTCCACGAAGCGTGCATCGGTTGATTTACCAAACGATTGGCTTCTTCGTCGTTTACAAATAATTCTTTTACCGGATCGTATTCGAGCGTCCTGTTTAGTCGAAGTGCTACGACACCCATATTTACAATAGTTGCTGAACGATGTCCGTTTATTTCATTTAATGCAAATTTTTGGCGATTACGTATACACTCGATAAAATTGGTATTTTGAGCCTGCGGCTCGGGGAAATCAGCTAATTTCTTCTCCCAATTCGGAATATCGCAAACAAAGTTTTTGTAAACATTTCCATTTGGTCCCGCAATATAAGGCGTATTCGGTTCACCGTAATCGCCACCCCAAAGAACAATCTGACAACCGTCGTCGTAAGTATATATAATTGAACGCCATGTTCCCACGGCATCGGGATGTTGTTGAGGAGCATCTACCTCCACTTTTACAGGGCTTGTGTTGTCTTTGCCAAGCATATACTGAACGGGGTCGATATAATGCTGTCCCATATCGCCCAAACCACCGCCGTCGTAATCCCAGTATCCGCGGAAAGTACTATGTACTCTGTGAGCGTTGTAAGGCTTGTATGGTGCCGGTCCTAACCACATATCGTAATCCAACTCTTCGGGAACGGGTTGCGGTTCGAGGTGTGTTTTTCCTACCCAGAAAAATTTCCAGTCAAATCCGGTATGTTTACTGATGGTTACTTTCAGGGGCCAGCCGAGCATTCCGCTGTCGATAAGTTTTTTCAACGGTTTTACCGGTGTTCCCAAGCCGTAAAATTGGTCTTTGAAACGGAACCACGTGTTTAGGCGGAAAATATTTCCGTATTGTTGAATGGCTTCCACTACTCGTTTGCTTTCGCCGATGGTGCGTGTCATCGGTTTTTCGCAGAAAATGTCTTTTCCGGCTTTTGCCGCTTCTACCGACATAATTCCATGCCAGTGTGGCGGAG
>MVZJ01000249.1 GCA_002069095.1 Bacteroidetes bacterium ADurb.BinA174
AGTAAAAGGATTTATTGCAAACTTGGCAAATCGTCGATTTTTGGGTATAGATAAAGAAATTAACTTTTCAGAAATAAATAAAAATCGGAAATAGATAGAAAATGCACGAACAACTGAAACTTACCGACAAAAATGGGTGATTGGCTAACCTTGTCCCGTTTAGTAAAATTTATTGGCATTGCATGGTACGTTTCTTTCCTTTCCTTTCCTTTCACAATCCACACGCCAAAACAATTTACTTAAACATTTTTAACTGCCAAATCCGCTAAAACGTTTTAACATTTCCTATTTTTGTGTTTCGAAACTCCGAAGACCAATTTTAACAAACAAATAATATGAGTCAAGTAATTGATATCAAAGAATTAAACGAGAGAATTGAGCAAAAAAGCGCCTTTACTCAAACCCTTCTCAACGGAATGGATAAAGTGATTGTAGGACAGAAACATCTGGTGGAGTCGCTTTTAATAGGATTATTATCCGATGGACACATCCTGCTTGAAGGTGTGCCGGGATTGGCAAAAACATTAGCGATAAAGTCGCTGGCTCAGCTTATCGATGCAAAATATAACCGTGTGCAGTTTACTCCCGACCTATTGCCTGCCGACGTTATCGGAACAATGATTTACAGTCCCCGCAACGAAGAATTTTCCGTGAAACACGGTCCTATTTTTGCCAATTTCGTGCTGGCAGACGAAATAAACCGTGCCCCTGCCAAGGTGCAAAGTGCGTTACTCGAAGCTATGCAGGAGCGTCAGGTAACTATCGGCGAGAAAACGTACAAATTACCTGTTCCGTTTTTAGTGATGGCTACGCAAAACCCGATTGAGCAAGAAGGAACTTATCCATTGCCCGAAGCCCAGGTTGACCGTTTCATGCTGAAAGTGGTTATCGGTTATCCCACCAAAGAAGAAGAAAAACGAATTATCCGTCAGAATATTTTCGAGCCGGTAACTATCGACAAACCGGTAGTTACTACCGAAGAAATTATGGATGCCCGGAAAGTAGTTCGCGATGTATATATCGACGAAAAAATAGAACGCTACATTATCGATATCGTGTTCGCCACACGTTTTCCCGACCAATTCGGTTTGAAAGGAATGAAAGAAATGATCGGATTCGGTTCTTCGCCCCGTGCGTCCATCAATCTGGCATTGGCAGCCCGCACATTTGCTTTCATCAAGCGCCGTGGTTACGTTATCCCTGAAGACATTCGCAGCGTTTGCCACGATGTTCTCCGTCACCGCATCGGCCTAACCTACGAAGCCGAAGCCAACAACCTGACATCGGAAGAAATTATCAGCGAAATTCTTAACAAGGTTGAAGTACCTTAACCACGACAAGGTGACCAAGAGAAAAGGAGATAGGGCGATGTAGAGACGATGTGTGCATCGTCTAAAAAAACAAGCAGCAAATGGAAACCAGCGAACTACTAAAAAAAGTACGACATATTGAAATAAAAGCACGTGGATTGTCGCGGAACATTTTTGCGGGGCAGTATCATTCTGCTTTTAAAGGGCGTGGTATGGCGTTTTCCGAAGTTCGTGAATACCAGTATGGCGACGATATGCGGGATGTAGACTGGAACGTTACCGCTCGATACAACCGTCCGTATGTAAAAATCTTCGAAGAAGAACGTGAATTGACGGTGATGTTGCTGATAGATGTTTCGGAAAGTCTTGGTTTTGGTTCGTCCGAAAAGATAAAACGCGACATTGTGGCAGAAATTGCAGCTACACTGGCATTTTCCGCTATTCAAAACAACGATAAAATCGGCGTAATCTTCTTTTCCGATAAAGTAGAAAAATTTATTCCTCCTAAAAAAGGACGGAAACATATACTTTTCATCATTCGTGAAATTCTGAGTTTCGCACCCGAAAGTACCGGT
>MVZJ01000250.1 GCA_002069095.1 Bacteroidetes bacterium ADurb.BinA174
AAAATCAGAATTTTGGGTGTTTTACAAAGATTGGCATTGGCTTACGGCTTTGGCGCGTTAATCGCTATCTTTGTGAAAAATAAATATCTTCCTTGGATAATTGCTGTTTTATTGGTTGGTTATTTTCTAATACTTGTCTTTGGAAAAGGCTTTGAAATGTCGGAACAAAACATCATTGCAGTTATCGATAAAAAAATTCTGGGAACAGATCACATGTATAAAATGTGGACTCCCGAACGAGTACGTATCACATTTGATCCCGAGGGATTATTAAGCACACTGCCTTCAATCGCTCACGTTTTAATCGGATTTCTGTTCGGAAAATTAATCGTTGACAACAAAGACAATCACAAACGAGTACAAAAACTACTCATTTGGGGAACCATTCTTGCATTTTCAGGACTACTGCTGCAATACGGATGTGTCATCAACAAAAAAATATGGAGTCCTACCTTTGTATTGGTAACGTGCGGTTTCGCCGCTCAACTTCTTGGATTACTGATTTGGATTATTGATATAAAGGGGAAAAAAGGATGGACACCGTTCTTCCATTCATTTGGAATTAATCCTCTGATAGTATATGTATTTGCAGGTGTAGTTGCTAACTTGATGGGAAACATCCGATTCGGTTATCAAGACGAAACTATCTCTATAAAAGCATTCATTTATAAAAATTTGCTTCAACCATGGGCAGGTGACCGTTTCGGCTCATTGGTTTACGCACTTCTAATTGTAACTATTTGCTGGTTATTCGGTTATATTTTATACAAAAGAAAAATTTATATTAAGATATAAATCTTAGCTGCCTGATACAACATGAACAATTCAACAAACTTCCCATCAAAAGAAGTAAAGGAAACTATTCTAATCGCCGACAGCGGCGCAACGAAAACCGACTGGTATTTAATTGAAAACAACGAAATAGCTCACCGTTTCAACAGTAAAGGTATAAGTCCGATTTTTCAGTCGCAAGAAGAAATTGCCCAACAAATAGAACTTACGGTTTTCCCCATTTTGAAAGAGGAGGAAATCGATGAAATCTATTTTTACGGAACAGGCTGTATTCCCGAAAAGATAGAATCGGTAAAAAACGCCATTGCACATTCATTTCCGGTGAAAAATATCGAAGTTTATAGCGACCTTATCGCCGCAGCTCACAGTCTTTGCGGACATCAATCGGGGATTGCCTGTATACTGGGTACAGGAAGTAATTCGTGCGAGTGGAACGGAAAAGAAATATCCAACCAAATATCTCCTCTCGGTTTTATTTTGGGGGATGAAGGAAGCGGCGCACATTTGGGAAAACTCCTTGTGGGCGATGCTTTGAAAAACCAACTGTCTGAAGGGTTGAAAGAAGAGTTATTACAAGAATACGCACTCACACCCGCCGATATTATCGAAAAGGTTTATCGACAACCTTTCCCGAGCAGGTTCTTAGCAACATTCGCTCCTTTTTTGTTGAAACACAAAGAAGATGAAACCATTCGAAAAGTCATACACAAAAGTTTTTCCGATTTCTTTGAAAGAAACGTAATGCAATACAATTATCGTGAAAATAGGGTTAACTTTGTGGGTTCTGTTGCTTTCTACTTCGCCGATTTTTTGAAAGAAACCGCTCAAAAGAAGGGTGTTCAAATCGGAAAAATAGAGAAATCACCTATGGAAGGGTTAGTGGAATATTATAAAGAGAAAGCCGAAATATAGTAAAAACAAGGAGGACATTTCACAGCAAAATCGAGGTATATAGGGATATGGTTATAGACAAGATTTTAAAAATGACAGAAAACATTAACAAGAAACGCTCATGACATTTATAAAAATCACTGAACAATCGTCGCTATACGACAATCTAGAGAATAAATCG
>MVZJ01000251.1 GCA_002069095.1 Bacteroidetes bacterium ADurb.BinA174
CGTTCGCACCCAATCGATGCGCATTTTGAGCCGACATTATGGAAGCTTTGAGTAAACTGTGATGTTTGTAAACCGCCATAAGCGTGTTGACAAGAAACGTTACAAACCGCAAATTTTCGTGTGTAGTTTTGCCGGGTGTGAAAAGCCCAACTCCGGTATCAGTTCCCAACGACCAATTATTGTGCTTTCCCGATCCGTTTACACCGGCAAAAGGTTTTTCGTGTAACAACAGTTTAAAATTGTGCCTTGCGGCAATTTTATGCATAAACGACATTATCAGCAGATTTTGGTCGATTGCCAGATTGGTTTCACCGTAAATTGGAGCGAGTTCAAACTGGTTGGGCGCCACTTCGTTGTGGCGGGTTTTCAATGGGATGCCGTATTTGTAAGCCTCATATTCCACTTCACGCATAAATGCTACCACACGCGGCGGAACAGCGCCGAAATAATGGTCTCCCAACTGCTGATTCTTAGCGCTTTCATGTCCCATCAATGTTCTTTCGGTTAGGTTCAAATCGGGACGGGCAACGTACAAAGCCTGATCCACCAGAAAATATTCCTGTTCCCAACCCAAATACGAATATACTTTTTTCACGTTCGGGTCGAACAGTTTGCAAACCTCCACGGCAGCTTTATCTATGGCCGAAAGCGATTTCAGCAACGGGGTTTTGTAATCGAGCGCTTCCCCTGTGTACGAAATAAAAACGGTGGGTATACAAAGTGTGTCTTCGATAATAAATGCGGGCGACGACGGATCCCAGGCGGTATATCCGCGTGCTTCGAACGTGTTTCTGATACCGCCGCTGGGAAAACTCGATGCATCCGGTTCCTGCTGTGCAAGCAGTTTTCCCGAGAATCTTTCAATTATGTTTCCGCTCGGCCCGTTTACGTAATCCACAAACGAGTCGTGTTTTTCGGCAGTTCCTTCGGTAAGCGGTTGAAACCAGTGTGTGTAGTGCGTAGCGCCCATTTCAATGGCCCACATTTTCATCCCTGCTGCCACGTGATCGGCAATTTCGCGCTGCAACGTAATTCCCTGATCAATAGCATCAAGAACAGTATTCATCGTTTCTTTGGAAAGATATTTCGACATTTGAGTCCTGTTAAACACATTCTTGCCGAAATATTCCGATGGCAGTTGTTTGGGAACCGAAATTTCCACGGGAACTCTTTTTGATGCTTCTTCTACCGCTTTAAACCTTAGTGTTGACATAAAATTGATTTTTGTTTAGAAAACGACTTTTTAGTTAACAGCTAAATAAACGAGTTGCAGAATTTATCTGTCTCGTTTATATGTTTACCTGTTTACTCATTTTTAGAAATATGCTGCAAAATTAATCATTTATCTCTTTTAATTGACGTTAAGCAGAGAAATGATATGAAAAATGATAAATTAACTACAATTAACAGCATTTCTCAAGCGTTGGTTCACCGTAAATTCAATTAGTAAATGCAACTAAATATCATTTATTAACGGTCAAAAGATTCCCAAGGGAACGCGTTCCCTTGGGAAATTCGGCCAAAATGTTTATAATAGTTGTATTATGAAAAAATTCAAACAATTGACCGTAGAGCAAAGATATCAAATATCAGCTTTACTTCAAAGTGGTAGTACACAAAAACAGATTGCCAAGATTGTCGGAGTATCTGAATCAACCATCAGTCGCGAGTTGTTACGCAATAAGGGCAAACGTGGAAAATACTCTCCTGTTCGGGCTCAAATGCTGGCAGATGAACGTAAGGAACGTTTCGGGCGTAATCGCAGATTTAATTCATCTATGAAGCGGTTCATAGATAAAAAGATACGGGAAGAGCAATGGTCTCCCGAACAAATTAACGGTTATTG
>MVZJ01000252.1 GCA_002069095.1 Bacteroidetes bacterium ADurb.BinA174
CAGAACAATGGTACGGCTAACACGGTTTCCCGCCGCATCGTACGCATACGATAATTGCTCTTGTTGCGCTTTAATACTCAGCGCAAATAGCAGTATAAATAGAAATAAAATAATTCTTTTCATGATGTTAAATGATAGTTTTAAATGTTTTTTTAATTTCTTTTTTTGTTGAGCTTCTCTTCAAAAAACGTTTTAAAGCGGAGTAATGTATTTCAATAGGCTACCTCCTTTCTTTTTTTAGTTTATATTTTTTTGTTTGTCTTTTTTTATTATGATTTATGGATTGTACATCCATAATCTTAAATCGTTTTTCCTTCTTTACCATCATCAACGGCAAAAAGATAAATATCCCCACAATCGACATTGCTAGTCCGCCAATCGTTCCTGCCGCCAACGGAAACCAAAAAGCCTCTTTGGAAGTACCTACCATAAAAGGAATAAACCCGAGCATAGTGGAAACCACCGTAAGGAAGATGGGAATAATTTTGGAGTTCCACGCTTTAATATACGCCTTCAGCGGCGAAAGTCCGGGACGTTTTCTTCGAATCAGGTTGTAATCGTTCATAATATAGATACTCGCGTTCACGGTAATGCCCGAAAGCAGAATAAAAGATGCGAAGCCCCCTTGGTCGAAGTTCAACTTGAACCAATAAAACGTGAGGAACACCCCGATAAACGAAACGGGAATGATGAAAATCACTGCCAACGGCTGTTTAACGGAATTGAAGAGTACGGCAGTGGTAAAGAATATAATCACAATCAGCAAACCGATAAGCCAATATTGCTTATTGTCTTTCTTACCCCATCCCCAAACGTTCTCCTCATTCTCGGCTGTATAGCCCATCGGAAGGATTTCGTTGAGCGCTTCCACCTCGCGGTCAAGTACGCGCCTTCCTTGCGTACTGGCACCTATGTAGTCGAACTGTAACGCCAAGCGATACTGCTGATTTTCTTTAGCTACTTCTTGCGGAGCTTGCCCTTTTGAAATATCCGCCAACTCGTTTAAGCGATACATCCGATTACCTATATTATGCGATATGTACTGCAACGCCCAAATATCGTACTCTTTACTTTGACGACTTGCCAACTTGATATCTTCCCGTTCGCCATCAATAACCAATGAACCTGCCCACACGTCTTTGGCGAATATCGGTTGTAGCGAAGCGAACAATTCGTTCGGCAAAAATCCTTCGGAAGCCAACCGCTGCTTGTTCAAATCAAACGAAAACTCGCGATAATCGTCCTTGTACCACGAAAAGTTAGAATTTATCAATACTTCTTTTATTCGCCGATAGGTCAACAATCTATTTTTCAGTGTATCCGCCCATGTCGCCAACTCATCGTAATTGTAGCCGTAAAGTTTTACACGGTAACTTCCGGCAAATTCGCTTACATCGTTGCTGAAACCTTGGTCTTGTAATCCATAAACACCCCAACTACCGCCGCCCAGTTCCAACGCCTTACTGATAACGCTGCTTTTGAGTTGATACGGAAAACCGCTCCGTTCCGACTCTTTGTTGAAAAATACCCGGATAGAAGCTCGACGCGCATTGGGAATATCGGTTTGAAATTGACGAATTTCGGGGAACTCGCTCAGGTATCGCTCCATCTTTTCAATCAGCGCGTTCATCTGCGGCAGGGTAGTACCGTTGGGCATGGAGGCGGTAATGTATAGCACCACTTCTTCGTTACGTGTGAAGTAACTGCCTTGATATACTTTTTCAGCAAACAGACGCAATGTTCCCCCTAATGCTTTATTGACAACAGGTTTTATCTTCTCTTTATAGGTGGTGTTATCGAAAATCTTGTTGTACCGCTCCGCAAAATTAGTATCCTTTTCGATTT
>MVZJ01000253.1 GCA_002069095.1 Bacteroidetes bacterium ADurb.BinA174
AAAAACTTACAGCAAGAAAAATTCTGATACATACGCTTTCTCACCTGCTTATTCGTGAATTTGAATATGTTTGCGGTTATCCGATGTCTTCATTACAGGAGCGATTATACGTGAGCGAAAAAATGAATGGCTTTCTGATTTCCGCTTATGATGGCACAGACGGATATTTGGGTGGTTTGACTAAATTATGTAATAACCTTGATAAATTACAGCAAATAATTGAAAGCGCTTTACTACGAGCTAAAGACTGTTCTCTTGACCCAATTTGTTATGAAAGTGAAGGACAAGGTGTTGCACAGTTAAATTTAGCAGCTTGCCATTCTTGTATGCTCATTCCAGATACAAGTTGCGAGATGAGTAATTTGTTTTTGGATAGACGGTTAGTTATAGATACAAAATTTGGATATTTTAAAAACATATATCATGCTTGAATCCCAAAACATAGAATACAAAAGCAGTTGGCACAATGATTACTTGAAATGGATATGCGGCTTTGCCAATGCGCAAGGTGGTAAAATCTATATTGGCATGAACGATGCCGCTACCGTTATCGGCGTGGAAAACCAAAAAACGCTGATGGAAGAAATTCCCAACAAAATCAAAAACAATATGGGAATTACTGCCGAAGTTAATCTTTTGCACGAGGGTGACAAAGATTATATTGAAATCGTCGTGCAGCCCTATTCAGTGCCTATTTCCCTGCGAGGAAGGTATTATTACCGTAGCGGTAGCGTAATGCAGGAACTCACTGGCGCAGCCCTCAACGATTTTTTGCTCAAACGGGCAGGTTTTACTTGGGATGATGTTATTGACGAACGGGCAACATTTGCAGATATTGACGAACCAACAATCAAAAAATATTTGGGAAAAGCCGAAGAAGTAGGTCGTTTGCCTGATATTGACGGACTTTCCACACCGGAACTTTTGGAAAAATTACGATTGGCACAAGACGGAAAACTCAAACGCGCTGCAATCGTGCTTTTTGGCAAAGACCCCGGAAAGTTTTATCCGAACACCTTTGTAAAAATCGGCAAGTTTGAAGACGACGATTTTACAATTCGTTTTCAAGAAGTAGAAGAAGGTAATATTATTCAAGTGTTAGATAAAGTTTTACGCACACTTGATTATAAATTCCTGATACGCAACATTTCGTTTGAAGGAATGAATCGCGTCGAAACGCTCGAATACCCCATACCTGCACTTCGCGAAATGTTACTTAATGCGCTCATTCACAGAAATTATATGGGAGCGCCTACGCAAATTCGTGTGTATGATAAAAAACTGTCTGTTTGGAACGACGGAGGTTTACCACCAACAATTACGTTGTCGCAACTCAAGGAAAACCACTCGTCGCACCCACGCAATCCGATACTTGCAGAAGCATGTTTCAAAGGCGGATATATTGATTCATGGGGCAGTGGCATAATGAAAATTATAAATTCCTGCAAAACCGATGGGCTGCCAGCACCCGACTTGAAAGAAAAAGAGGGCGGTTTTATCGTAACGCTTTTCAAAGACCGTTTTTCTAAAGAGCAATTAGAAAAACTCGGATTGAACGACCGTCAAATGAAAGCCGTTGAATATGTAAAAACGAAAGGAAAAATTACCAACGCAGTGTATCAGGAAATCAATGGAATCGGCAAATCTGTTACAATAGACGAATTGCGTGATTTAGTTGAGCAACAGATATTTGTAAGAATTGGTGAAACAGGTAGAGGTACTTATTATGAGTTGGCAAATAAAAACGACCGCTAAACGACCGAAACGATTGGCAAACGACCGCTAAACGGCCGAAAGGTACTGGAAGTTATTATGACACAAATAAAAGAATTGG
>MVZJ01000254.1 GCA_002069095.1 Bacteroidetes bacterium ADurb.BinA174
ACGGCGTGAATTGCTCCGAAACCGAGCATCAACTCAACCGCCGTACAGAAATGAAGGTAATTTGCCCCAAGTAAATCGGGAGTTGCGATTTTTAACTTTTCGTTGTTTGAAGGTAATGCCGGACGAATAGGATAAGTCCGGAAAAGTTCGTCCGGTGTTTACAAAAACGGAAATAGTTCCGGGTTTCGAGTTTTGAGTTGGAAGTTGGTACTTGGCTCTTAGCAGTTATCAGTTGAGAGTAGGCAGTGAAGTTCTTAGTAACCCCAAACATCAAACCCCATGCTCCGTTCCCCCCCCCTTTTTTGGGGGAATTTAAGGGGGCTTAAACAATTTAAAAAAATGAAAACTACAAAAATAACCCTTTTTCTTATCCTGTTCTTCGCGGTAGGAAACATTGCCGACGCTGGCGCTCAAAGCTGGCTGGAACGGTTGGGAAAAAGAGCGGAAGAGACCGCCAAACGTAAAGTAGAACGCAAAGTGGAAGATAAAGTGGACAAAGCCGTGGACAACGTTTTCGACAAAGCCGAAGAAAAAGCGAAGCAAAAAAAGAGCGGTAGCAGCGCTACGTTAGTGGAACCGCCCGAAACCGGCACACCCGCGCTAAACCCTCGCGATTGGGACGACGGTGAACCCTATCACGCCCTGAAAAAAGGCACACAAATCGTTTATACCCTCTACGATGGCAAAGGCAAAGTGCAAGGCTATAACCAACAGGAAATTATTGACATCACGCGCACAAAAAACAGCGTGAATGCAGTGGTAAGCGGCTCACAAACCAATAGTAAAGGCAAAGTGGAAAATTCCGCCAGCGTTTCGTTGCGTTACCACAACGGCAACTTTCACGTAGATTTACTTAGTATAATGCTACCGAAAGATATGCAAGGCATCGATGTAGATGCGAAAGTTTCGGGACAAGACATGCTTATCCCCGGCAAACTCACACCCGGACAAACATTACCCGACGCAACAGCCACATTCAAAATGAAAGTGAAGTCGAGTGAAGGGGCATTCGATGTGCCTTCATTGACTTTCCGTGTTTTCAATCGCAGAGCGATACAAGCCGAAAGTGTAGATACGCCCATGGGAAAATTTATTTGCTTTAAAATCACCCAAACCGTGGAAGCTGACTACCCGATTATCGGAGTGCAACGAGGTACCAGTATCACTTGGATAGGTAAAGGTATGGGTGTTGTAAAAACGGAACATTACGATGCAAAAGGCAAATTGACAAGCAGAATGTTATTAACGAAGTTACAGTAGAACTCCCGACTTCAATTTTTAAACAATAAAAAATAAGCCATATGAAAAAAATAGTTTTTTTACTCCTTTTCGCATTCGCCATAATAACGATAATTTCCTGCGGACGACAGAACGAAGGAAAGAAGGCGCTCGCCGAAATGGAAAGAATTGTGGAAAAAGCCGAAACAGAAAAGAATGAACTTACGGCTGATGAATGGAAAGAACTGGCTGCTTCGTTTGAAGAAAACGAAAAGATTGCCAACAAAGCCGCCGAAACCGGAAAACTTGGTGTTGCCGACAGAATGAAACTAGTTGCGCTTACAGCCCGTTGGGCTGCCATGGCGGAAACGACCCTACTAAACGAGTTTTTTTCGAAAATAAACGAAGCATTGATGCCGGACAAGGCAACCACCGACAGCGATAATGAAGTATTAGGTGATAAACGTTGGATTCTATATTATAAAGACATTGCACTGGGAAATCAAAACAACAACACCCTCGGACATTTCCTGAAACCTAAAACCGGTGAATCGGTGAAATTGGACGAAGCAAAAGGGCAAGAAGAGTTTTTGGCCATGCTCA
>MVZJ01000255.1 GCA_002069095.1 Bacteroidetes bacterium ADurb.BinA174
AAATTTGCTTTAATTCTTTGTCCGAACGGTCATTGGGCGGGTGGAAGGTATAATTCCGATGAGCAAATCCGTTTCGGAACCTTAGCGCGCATGGGTGCCGTATGTGTAAGTTACGATTTGTTTGGGTGGGGTGAATCGGCTTTGCAGGTTTCTTCCACAGCCCATCGCACATCGATTGCACATATTATTCAGATATTGAATGGTATTACAATACTCGATTATATGATGACTCGTAAGGACATTGATCCAAATCGGGTAGGTGCAAACGGAGGTTCGGGCGGAGGCTCGCAAGTGGTTTTGCTTGCTACACTCGATGAGCGTTTTTCAGCTGTATGTCCTACCGTAAATTTGGCTTCTCACTTCGATGGTGGCTGTCCCTGCGAAAGCGGAATGCCTATTCAGTTAGCGGGCGGAGGCACTTGCAACGCCGAATTAATGGCGACTTTTGCGCCTAAACCAGTTTGTGTGATTTCCGATGGGAAAGACTGGACTGCTTCGGTGCCTGAATTGGAATTTCCGTATTTGCAAAGGATTTATGGTTTTTATAATGCAGCCGATAAAGTTACCAATGTGCATTTAGCAAACGAAGGACACGATTTTGGTGTAAACAAACGCAAGGCGGTGTACGATTTCTTTGTTAAAACTTTTGGTTTGAACGAAAAAATGCTTGACGAAACTAAAGTTACCATAGAGCCGGAGAAAGCGATGTACAGTTTTGGCGATAATGGTGAGAAAATGCCGGCAAATGCTATTCGGGAATTCAAACAGGTAGAACGAATGTTCGATAAAAAAGCTGATGCGAAAATCAATTCAGATATCGACCTTGAAAAGCGTGCACGCAGTTTTGTAGATTCGCTGAAACTGAATGATAAGGAGAAAGCCGAAAGAGTTTACAGCGTTATTCGTACACACATGCGGGCTGTACGCGACTGGCACAACGAACATCCTTACACTTCCGTTCCGGCAGGAATAAATCCCCGTACGGGAGAAAAACTTACCGATGTGCATCGCGATGTAATTGCTTGTTCGGCAAAACCAAAATCAATACACGACGATTTAATGAATGGACTTCGTAAAGATTTGTCAGAAGAACAAGTAGAACAGATTTTAGATATGTACACAATCGGTAAATTTCAGTTTACGCTCAAAGGTTTCAAAGCCATAGTGCCCGATATGACGGAGAAAGAAGAAGCTTATGTAATTCAACAACTGCGATTGGCACGCGAACAGGCAGTGGACTATAAAACCATGAAAGGAGAAATATCAGCAATTTTCGAAATTTACAAGGACAATATCGAACGTTATTTCAACGAAAACGGTCGGAACTGGCGACAAATGTACAAAGCTTATATAGATAAACTGAAAGCGGAAAAAGAGGCGAAAAAGAAAGAAGAGGGGAAATAATGTTTTTTAAATTTTAGTCCTCTTTAATAGGTATATCTTTAACGGAAAGCTTTTTTATTTCCTTTGTTCTAAAGATATTAAAAATTCATCCGCTGTCATTACAGAAATTTTTGATTCCTTGAAATCTCTTAAATCTCTTGTTATTATTACATCTTGCTCATTTTCAATAGCTGTGTAATATTGTAATCCATCTTCAAAATCCTTAAATTTACTATCATTTAAGGCTAAATCAATTATTTTGTCATTAAGCGGCAATACCTTTGTTAAGATGCGAAATCGTCTTAAAATCTCACGTGTTTCCTGAATTGATTTTAGTCTTGACAATCATTGTTGTCCGGTAAATAAAAAATAAGAAGAGGCCACCTCCGAAGAAATTGCCTCTAATGAATTAATTTTGTA
>MVZJ01000256.1 GCA_002069095.1 Bacteroidetes bacterium ADurb.BinA174
CCGCATTATTCATCTGTAATAAAAAAATAAAATGAATGACCGTATATTTTCCCAGACTCATCTTGCATTGATAGTCAAAGGCAAAATACTCTTCTTCAAAACAATATAGTGTCAAGTCAAGAGTTCCAAGTATTAAGTTTCGAGTTTAAAATCATTCATTACCCAAAGGCTGGTTTCGAGCCAGCCCTTGAGTTTGGATAAAAGGTAATCTGATGGCTGTTTTGATGCCAGAAGAAAGTCCTAAAAGTGAAACTGTTCTTAACTGGTTAACAAAGAATTAGTGCATTATTTTGTAAACCAGTTCTTTAAGTAATTCGCCGGGCGAAGCCGAAATGTTATCTATTCCTTTGGATTTCCCATCGAAAGTGCGTAAGTATGAGATGATATCCATCACTTTAACGGCGTTGTAATTTCGCAAACCAGACATATAATTGCGGGCAAAAAACGATGATTTCAAGTTAAGAGCCGACATCACGTTTTGCTCACTTTTCTGTGGCAACCAATAACACTCCAACAAATTACTAAAATAATTGAATAAAACAGAAAACGTTACCACGCTGGGATTATCTTTCTGATTTTTACCAAAATAATCCACTATTGTCTGGGCTTTCAGGATATTTTTTTCAGCTATCGCTTTCAGTAACTCAAAATTGTTGTAATCTTTACTGATGCCCACATTCTTTTCAATAAGTTCCGAAGTGACGGTATTTGAACCTGCCGAAAGCGAAACTTCCAATTTTTGGAGTTGCTGAATGAGTTTACTGATATCGTTCCCGACAAAATCGGTAATCATTTGAGCCGATTTTTCATCGATTTTGATATTTTTCTCCGAAAAATAGTTTTTGATAAAACCGGGTATCTGGTTCTCATACCACTTTTTCGATTCAAACACTACTCCACCGCTCTTTTCAATATTCCTAACTACCATTAATCTCTTATCAACACTCCCATGTTTATAGTTGATAACCAATACAGTAGTTTTCATCGGTTTTTTAAAGTAAGAATCCAACAGTTCAAAATTGTTGAGCTCTTGTGCCTCTTTAACAATAATAAGCTGGTATTCGGCCATCATTGGAAAACGGCGGGCGGCAGCAATAATATTATTCACATCGGAATCCACACCGTAAAAAGTAAGCATGTTAAAGTCCTTTTCGATTTCCGTCAACACCTTTTCCGACAAGAGTTCAGTCAATTTATCGATAAAATACGCCTCCTCTCCCATCAGTAAATAAATGGGAACAAAATTTCGGTTGGAAATATCTTTTTTCAGTGAATCGAAAGTAGCGTTGGCCATTATTTAAGACTTTTAGAATGATAGATTTGGGGTTGATAAGACGCATTAAATGCGTTTCTTTCATCATCTGACATCAGACATCCGGTATTACTTACCAATCAAATCGCAGGTGTTTTACCGTTGAACCTCTATTGATAAGCGTTGTAAGCGATTTAATACCGATTTTCACGTGTTCTTCCACGAAATTCTCGGTGATGATCCTATCGCTTTTATCGGTTTTTACGCCCGTTGAAATCATCGGCTGATCGGAAACCAGCAATAGCGCTCCGGTTGGAATGTGATTAGCAAAACCGCACGTGAACAACGTTGCCGTTTCCATATCCACCGCCATAACACGTAATTTCCGTAAGTAATTTTTAAACTCATCGTCATACTCCCACACTCGGCGGTTGGTAGTATATACCGTTCCCGTCCAATAATCGCGGCCAAAGTCCCTGATATTCGACGAAACAGCGCGCAATAGGCTAAATGCCGGTAATGAAGGCACTTCGGGAGGAAAATAAT
>MVZJ01000257.1 GCA_002069095.1 Bacteroidetes bacterium ADurb.BinA174
GTTCTTTTGGAGTGTGGATTAAAGTGAATTTATTCTATGGACTTCATCCAAATTATAAAATTTTGGCTAAAGCCTTTTCCTTTTATTTTCTATCCCTCGACTTAAAAGTCGAGGCAATTAATAGACGGTTTAAAACTCCGACGAAAATGTCGAAGCCGGTAATCCTATTTCATTCACTAAATTTCCTTCCGAAAACGATGCCCATCCGTAGCGCACATATTTAGGATATGGTACTTTATCGCTTATAGCTTCCAACGTATCACCGATTAAATGCGCATTAGCGGGATAAAATATTTTGTCATTGCCTGCCAATTCTACTGATTTTACGGCTTCGCCGTCTGATGTTTCCAAATTTTGCGTATCTGTAAAGGTTACTATTGCTTTGTCCTTTACAAAGGTAGCATTTTTGAATAACGGACCGCTTTTTGCGATGTTAAAATTATACGTTTCAGATAAAGCCCACCGAGCCAATCGTTCACCTACCGGTTTTTTGTCTATGGGATGAACATCGGTACGGTTGCCTACTTCCGATGAAACTGCCATACCCGAATGGGGAATAGCTGTGAGCAGACGTCTTTGACTATCTCTAAAATGTCCCCACGTTTCTCTTCCTACTTCCATGCTCGATAGCTGAACGTAGTAAAATGGAAGTTCGGGATTGCTCCATGTTTTTCGCCAACTTTCCACTAAGGTGGTGAAAGTGACTTCGTGTAGCTCCACATTATGAGCATTGCTTTCTCCCTGATACCAGATTACACCTGCAATGGGAAAATTTGCTAAATCCGTTATCGAACTTTCATAAAGATATGTCGGATGATACGGATGTCGCTGAAATGGATTTTCTGCATTTTCTAAATTCTGACCTGCACGTTCACGTACCCATGGCTGTATATTGTCGTTTTTCGACCAGTTATACAGCAAATCAACTAATCTTGTATCATGTTCCAATGTATAGCGGTCAATCCACGATTCGGTTGTAGAACCTCCGACTGCGTTACAAATAAGTCCGACAGGTATTTGTAATGAGTCTTGCAGCATCTTTCCGAAATAGTATCCTACCGCAGAGAAATCGGCGGAAGTGGTTGGTGTGGACTCTTGCCATGTAGTGTTTTCGTTGAAATAGTGTAATTTGTTTAAATCGGCTAATTGCTCAGTGTTATAAGCCGATGTGGGAAAGCCGAACTTCCCTTTACTGTCGAAAAAGCGCAAATTCTTGTTTGTTGAATTTGGTATGTCTTGCGATGCATTTCGTGCACTCTTTAATCGAAACTCCATATTGGATTGTCCCGAACAGAGCCATACCTCGCCTATCACAATGTTTTGAAGTGTGATTGTTGTGTTCAGGTTTTTAATGGTTATAGTATGAGGGTTTTCACTCGCTTTTTGAGCGGGAAAAGTGATTTGCCATTTTCCGTCGTAGCGTGTGGTCGTAGATAAAGGTTTATTGTTGAAGTAAATGGTTACTTCCGTGTCGGGATTGGCGGTTCCCCAAAACGAGATGGGTTTATCGCGCTGTAAAACCATGTTGTCGGAAAAAACAGATGCTAACTTTAGTCCGCCAAAATCTTTGGAAATGATTTTATACACGGTTTCAGCAATGATTGTAGCTCCTTCGCCATTGGGATGCAACGCATCGGGAAGTAAATCCGGACGTTTGTACAGCGGTGTGTGGAGGTCAATCAGTTTTACATTTTGCGACGCGGCAATTATCTCTATGGTTTCTTGAATTTGCCAAAACCAGTCGCGTGTACTCGATTTA
>MVZJ01000258.1 GCA_002069095.1 Bacteroidetes bacterium ADurb.BinA174
TACATCGCCTTCCTGTTCTACTTTTTTAGGTGTAGTATAAATGCCACCGATGTTTTTTGCCACGTGTCCCATGTAACGGTTAAACTGTGCTACAACTTCACCGTACATGCGTGCTGCCGAAGCATAATCTTTATTAGGTTCTTTGGTCCATTCTATTAGGTTTGGTAAAATTCGTTTAAGGTTTTTTATGCCGTAGAAACTTGCTTTCATGGCATTATCGCCTAAATCTTCGTTTTGGTTGCGCGGATCGTTCGGGTCGGTTTCGCCTCCAAAAGTATAACGGATATCAGATGCTAATTTATCAATCACCAATTTATTCAGATACGCAACTTCATCCTGAGCAGTTTCAAATTGCGGATAATACCGATACCCCCACTCAATAGACCAATCATCATAAATACCAATACGTGGAAATAATCCTTTTTCGGTGATATTATCTTCAGGTTGAGCAATATAATTGAAACGAGCATAATCCATAATGGAAGGAGTGTGGCCGTTGGCTTCCACCCACTTTTTATCGCGGAGTTTCTCTACAGGTACAGTTGCAGATGAACCAAAATTATGGCGCAATCCAAGTGTATGACCCACTTCGTGCGAGGAAACAAAACGTATCAATTGTCCCATCAATTCATCGTCGAAGTTTAAACTTCGCGCACGTGGATCAACGGCAGCGGTTTGAATAAAATACCAGTTACGAAGCAATTCCATCACATTATGATACCAGTTGATGTGTGATTCGATAATTTCGCCACTGCGTGGGTCATGAATATGCGGTCCGCTTGCATTTGGAATGGTTGAAGGTTTATAAACAATAGCTGAATGGCGTGCATCTTCAAGACTCCACTCAGGATTATCGGGTGCTTCAAGACCCATTATTGCATTTTTAAACCCTGCTTTTTCGAATGCGCTTTGCCAGTCGTTAACGCCTTGAATAAGATACGGTACCCATTTTTTTGGCGTAGAAGGGTCGATATAAAAAACAATCGGTTTTTTGGGCTCAACCAATTCACCGCGTTTGTATTTTTCGATATCTTCGTCTTTTGGTTCCAAACGCCATCGGGTTATCATTGAAACACGTTCAACACCTTGCGGATTTTTATCAAAGTCGGTATAGGAACGAGTAAAATATCCTACGCGTGGATCGGCATAACGCGGTTTCATGGGTTTTGCAGGCAATAGCAAAATTGAACTGTTCAGTTCATAGGTAAACGGATCCCGGGGCGTTTCGGTGCCCGTTGCCGGTTTGTGTGCGTAAGTTTTTACAGTTTTTATTTCCACATTAATTGGGAATGCCTTGATGGTATCGATATAGCTCCGATCGGAATAATACATACCTAATGTGAGGTTTTTCTTTGCTGTTTCGCTGAAAAACAACAAATTATTATCGCCATTCACAAAATCGGTAATGTCAATTACACTGTTTTTGGTTTTTGTAACAGTGTCGGTTTTATAAGCTTTTACATCGAAAGCTGCCAGAATAGTATTAACGTTCGATTTCTGTACAGAAATATACATTCCTGTTGAATCGTTGGAACGCTCAGAATAAGATATTGAACGAATGAAAACCTTATCGTTCGGTCCGTTTTCGAATCGAATTACATCACTTCCGATTATATCGCCGGCATAACCTGTAAAGCCTTTACGATTATCGGCTGCTGACTGTGAAATGCGGTTAACAACAAGCAAATCGCGATTTGTTACCGAATCGGGTATTTCAAGAAAATAGCGATTATCAAGTTTGTG
>MVZJ01000259.1 GCA_002069095.1 Bacteroidetes bacterium ADurb.BinA174
ATAAAATTATCTGCTTAAAACCGGAAATCTGATAATAGACACAGAATTTCCTTTAAAAGTTTGCGTAAAAGTATTTCCGGAAATTGTAATGTCTTCATTTTTGGGAATTACTTTTTCAGGTTGTTCCAAAGTATTTTCATCTAACGGACTATCCGAAGAAAGCACAATTAATTTACCATTTTTTGCAATTTTCTTATTCGTATTAAGCTTAATTTGAGTTTTCAAAGATTTGGAATCAGCGTTAACAACCTTTACAATTATTTCTCCGGATTTTTCGTCGTAAGATGCGCTTGCACATAAACTCTTAGCGCCGGAGCGCTCGTCGCCAACTTCCTGAACGAGTTTTCCGTCAAGATAACCTTTTACCGAGCTTCCATTAATTTCAATTTTAATATCGTACCATTTTCCAATTTCAATTCCTGCTGGTTTGCTTTGCGAAGTTACTCCGATATCTAACAGGTAAACTGAATTTGTATAACCGCCAAGATCCCAGCGGTTGCGCGACTGGTTATCTTTGTTCCTGAAATATATTTGGAATCCGTTTTCACCGGCTATTTTTCTTGCCTTTAAAGTTATTGTATAATTCACCCAGGATTGGTCGCCAACAAAAGCCGTTACATTCGGAGCAATTGCTGATTGCTTTAATACTCCGTCTTTTACAGACCATTCGCCGTTTCCAATTTTTCTCCAGTCATCAATATTTTTCGAAAAATCTGTTTCGAACAGTACTTTTCCTTCGGGAGATACAACTTTCAAATCCTTAAATTCGGCAGAATTATTCCAAGTGCCTAAACCAATGCTTCCTGACGAATACGGAGCTTGAATATTCGGAGCATTTTCAATGGTCAACGGTAAAGATACTGTTCCTTGATTTGTTGCAAACATCTTCTGAACATAATAACTCGGAAGACCAAACCAGCGATAGCTGTCGTAGTTAATTAAATTTATAGGCCAGCGTTTATGGTTGGCATTACAAAAAAGCGGGGCATAAGCGCTCATAACAACAATATCGGAATTTCTTTCCATTCCTGTCATCCAAGCTGCCTCGCCTATTGCGCCTCGCAAATTTCCGCTTCCTGAGCCGCTTGTAACTGCATACTCGCCGACAAAAATTTTCGAACCGCTTCTATCGTAATTATCATATTTGTTCGAATTCCAAATGAACCAATCAGGATTATTATAATAGTGTTCATCAACAATTTCAGGTTTCGGATTTTCTGGATGTCCGCCAGCCCATTCGTTTGCAATGAGAATAATTTCGGGATATTTATCTTTAATTGCCTTTACAAAAACTTCCCATCGTTCTGCATAAGGCGCCATACCGTTTTCATTTCCTATTTCAAGATATTTCAAATTAAATGGTTCAGGATGACCGTTTTTTGCGCGGAGGCTTCCCCATACTGAATTAACAGGTCCGTTTGCATATTCAATTGCATCAAGAGCATCCTGAATCCATTGACCCATTTGATCCATCGGAACTACTTCCTTGTGAGAAATTCCTGCGTTTATACAAAACAACGGTTCTGCGCCAAGGTCTTCGGCAAGCTGCAAATATTCGTGATATCCGAGGCTGTTTGTTGCATTATATTCCCATATATTCCAAAGCGGAGTTCTTGAATCGATATTGCCGATTGTATGTTTCCAATGGTTCATATGCTCGAAATCATCGCCTTCAACCCAGCAGCCGCCTGGAAAACGGAAAAGCGTTGGATTAAGCGAATCGATTGCTTCGGCAAGATCA
>MVZJ01000260.1 GCA_002069095.1 Bacteroidetes bacterium ADurb.BinA174
ATACCCTTTAAATCATTAATCCACGGCTTAAAAGCCATGGCCGCTCGAACTTGTTCGCTCGTTTTGACGAGAATTAATTTTAGGCAAAGAATCCGATAATCATATTAGTTTTTTATCCGAATGGCAATATTTTCATAACCGTATGCAAACAAGGAACGAGTGCGGCTTACAGAAGATATAATCCTCAAATCGTCCTTTAGAAAGGGGTACATGAAAGGTTCGAACACTTCGGGTCGGGGTAGGTAAGAAATATTTTTGCCGTAGGTCGTTGATCTACGGTTATAAAAGTAACACCTTTCAGGTGTAATATCGTTGTAAATTAAACACATAATAAACTAATAATCTCTATTTTGTAAAATTCATTAAAATATAACATCCTATGAACAGAAAAGATTTTCTCAAATCCGCAACAATTTTGGCTGGAGCGGCAACCATTACACCGTTTGCATCTGCATCCGTCTTACAGAGTAAGCCAACGAAAAAAGTCACCCTGAAAAAGAGTCTGGGGCTTGGAATGATAAAAGAAGAACTGTCGTTAACCGATAAATTTAAACTTGTCAAAGACTTGGGTTTCGATGGAGTTGAATTAAATAGTCCTATCGATTTTAAGATGTCTGAAGTTTTGGATGCAAAATCAAAATCTGGAATCGAACTCCCAACTGTTGTAAATAAAGACCACTGGAGTTCACCCCTCTCCGATCCCGATCCGGCTGTAAGAAAAAAATGTATCGACTCTGTGGCTCAATCTTTACGGGAAGTAAAAGAAATGGGTGGTGACACGGTGTTAGTTGTGCCCGGTGTGGTGAACGAAAAAGTATCCTATGAACAAGCCTATATTACATCGCAAAATGCGATCAGGGAATTAATTCCCTATGCCGAGGAAACGGGTATGCAAATAGCGCTGGAAAACGTTTGGAACAACTTTCTCATAAGTCCCGTTGAAGCCAAAAGATACATCGATGAAATAAATCATCCGTTGGTGGGTTGGTATTTCGATATCGGGAACGTGTTGCGTTACGGCTGGCCCGAACACTGGATTAAAACACTTAATTCCCGCATAATGAAACTCCACATCAAAGAATTCAGTCGTGAATTAATGAACTCAAAAGGACTGTGGGAAGGCTTCAAAGTAGATTTACTTAAAGGTGACAACAATTGGCCGGTTGTGATGAAAGCCGTAAGCCAAATTAAACACACAGGCGGCTGGTTAACGGCCGAAGTGGGAGGTGGAGACAGAAATCATTTGAAAACTATTTCAGTTCAAATGGACGAAATTATTTCTTATCTGTAAAATTAACTTCGTCAATTGCTAAAAAACGACTAAGTTTTTTGTCATTTCTTATTGGATATTTGCCATATTCACGGAGATAAAACACTTTTTTAATAAATTTGTCAATATTTTTTAGACGTTTCAAAACATTAAAGTTCAGTACGTCAAATATATATCAGTAATAACTAACAACAAATTCAAATAATATGATTAACAATAATCCATTATCGAGAAGAAAATTTCTAAAGAGTTCTGCTGTTGCAGGCACAATCGGTATGGTTGGAGGAATACCTCTGTTAAACTCCTGCTCATCAGAGAAAAAAAACAAAAAAACGGAACTTCAATTACCTGAGTTACTCGATCAGGCACCCGATGGGAAAGTACTTAAAGCAGGACTTATAGGATGCGGTGGACGCGGTACGGGTGCTGCCATGAACTTTCTTGATGCCGGTCCAAACCTTCA
>MVZJ01000261.1 GCA_002069095.1 Bacteroidetes bacterium ADurb.BinA174
TAAAAACGGAGAGAACCTTGTACTGATTAAAGATCAAAAAGTTGCCATAGCGTACATGATTGAGGCATTGCGAATTTTCGACCATTATCACTTCAGGGTAAACCAGAAAGAAGCAGACAAGACTCTTAAAAAGCTTTATCTTGCTAAACCGCCATTTGGTGGAGGAGAAGCTTGGTGGAAAAAATTTTATACCGACCCGAAAAAAATAAGGGACCGCGAAATGTTTTGTTAAACACAAAAATTTAATAAAACAAATGCTTAAAGGTTTTTAATGACCATGCAACATCCATTATCTCAATTTCAGTTCTGCCCTAAATGCGGTTCACAGCAATTTGAAATAAATAACGAAAAATCGAAAAAATGTGGCGATTGTGGATTTATCTACTATTTCAACTCATCGGCAGCCGTGGTGGCAATTATTGAGAATGCCGAAGGTGAAATTTTGGTTGCCACGCGTGCCAAGGACCCTGCAAAAGGAACGTTTGATTTGCCCGGCGGTTTTATTGATATGTACGAATCGGCTGAAGAAGCCGTTGTGCGCGAGGTTAAGGAAGAAACCGGACTGTTCATAACTTCGCCACGCTACCTTTTCTCCATTCCGAATATTTATGTATATTCGGGTTTTGAAGTGCATACAACAGATATGTTTTTCCAATGCAAATCAAACAATTTCAGTGACTTAAAAGCGCAGGACGATGTATCGGAACTGCAATTTATCGCACGAAACAAACTCAATCCGGCCGATTTCGGGTTAAATTCGATTCGTAAAGGAATTGAAAAAATGTTATAAATCATTAGATCGATAGATGTTAGACAAATAGATATTAGATTATTTACGATTTGGAGGCTTTTGACATTCAATTCAACTTTACACAATAGCCTGTCGTCTGACATCTGAAGTCTATAAATAAAATTATATGAGAAAAATAATCTTCCTCTTATTCTTTGTCGTTGCAACACACTTTGCAATGGCTCAGCGAACGGCTTATCACCATCAGAACGAAAAACTTTTCAACCAGGGCAAGGAAATGTTTCTGGAAGGAAACTACACCGGAGCACAAGACTTGCTATCGCAATATGTTGCCGAAAGCAGCGACCGGCTCCTCACGGAAGAAGCCAGATACATGATGGCTGTTTCATCTTTTTACAAAGGGGTGAATAATAGCGGTAACGTTCTAAAAGCGTTTTTAGATGAATATCCCGAAAGTATCCATAATCATCAGGTGAAATTTCTGATTGGCTCGTATCATTTCAATGAAAGGGACTGGAAACTCGCCAAATTTTGGTTTGACCAAGCCGATTTGGATTACCTGAAACTGTCCGAGCAGGAAGATTTCAGTTTCCGGAATGCTTACACCAATCTGCAACTCGGCAACAAAAACGAAGCCTACCGGCTTTTCGGGTTGCTATCCCAAAACAGCCATAAATACTGTGATGCCGGAAATTTCTACGCCGGATACATCGAATATACCAATGGCAATTACGATGCTGCCTTGCGTCGATTTGAAGGATTGCGGAGTCATCCCGAATTTGGGGAACAAGTGGCGTTTTATTCCGCTCAATCCACTTTCTTCAACAACAAATTTGATGAAGCTATCCGGCTTGCGGAATCGTTTCTGAACACTTATCCGCGCAGTGAGCATACCACCGAAATGTAT
>MVZJ01000262.1 GCA_002069095.1 Bacteroidetes bacterium ADurb.BinA174
GTGTGAACCGTCGGCATCCAAAACTTCGTAGGCTTCCACTTCGGGATTATAAACCGGAACGTTGTCCAATTTTTTGAAGCTCAATCCAAACAATCGGTTGGCAACTTCAAACACGCCTTCACGAACGTTTTCCATTTTGAAATAGGGTTTGGTTTCTTCTTCGTTGAGTGAATATTTTTGTTCACGAAGTTTTTCGGTATAATACCACCAATCCCACGATTCAATTTTAAAGTTTCCACCTTCGGCATCAACCATTGCCTGAAGTTCGGCAGCTTCTTTCTTTGCCTGCGGCAGGGCGTAACTCCAGACTTCGTTGAGCAGTTTGTAAACCGCGGCAGGAGTTTTAGCCATGTTTTCTTCCAGAATAAAATCGGCATGTGTTTTGTAACCCAGCATTTGCGCTTTTTCGATGCGCAGGTTTACGATGTCGTTGATGATTTTTTTGTTGTCGTTTTCGTTATCATTATCGCCACGGTTGAACATGGCTTTGTATAATTTTTCTCTCAAATCACGCTTTTCGGAATATTGCAGGAACGGTAACCAACTTGGTTTTTGAAGCGTGAAAACCCATTTTCCATCCTGCCCTTCATTTTTAGCCGTTTCGGCAGCGGCGGCAATTACGCCTTCGGGAAGTCCGGCAAGGTCGTCTTTGTTATCGATAACCAATTTGTAATCGTTGGTTTCTTTCAGCAAGTTGTTTCCAAAGCGAAGCGTCAAACCCGACAATTCTTTGTTGATTTCGCGAAGTCTTGTTTTTTGATCTTCGTCTAACATAATTCCCGAACGCACGAATCCTTTGTAATAATTGTCTAACAAACGATATTGTTCGGTAGTCAGATTCATGCCCGTGGTGTCATCGTGAAGTGTTTTGATGCGAGCGAACAACTTGTCGTTCAAACTGATATTGTCTCTGTGCTCTGACAATAACGGCGAGAGTTCTTCGGCTAATGCCTGAATAGAATCGTTAGTTTCAGCTCCTTTCAAGCCGTAAAAAACACGCGAAACCCTGTTTAGTAATTCTCCGCTGTTGTCCATCGCTACGATGGTGTTTTCGAAAGTAGGCGCTTCCGAATTGTTGGCGATGGAATCAATTTCTTTCGCTTCGTCTTCCATTCCTTTCAAAAATGCGGGTTTGAAATCGCCGAATGAAATTTTGTCAAAAGGCGGCATTCCGAATTGAGTGTCGAATTCGGTGTAAAAAATACTACCCGGTTCACCGGCAGGTTGTCCGGTTTTCGTGTTGTTGCAAGCAAGTAAAGTCATAGCTGCTAACGTGATAAAAAATAAATTTTTCATGCGAGTACTAATTAGTTGTTATTTAAACGATTGTAAAAAAACCATGGGCGGTTTTTTAAAATTTAATACAAAGTTATAACTTTTTGCTTAATAATTAAGGATTTATCTAATAGTTTTACTTTATATACTATCATTTTTTCATATATTTGGGAAGAAGTATCAAAAAAATTGTTTATAAGATTGATAATAAAAAATACGTTATTTTCGTAGTAGGTCATCAATGGCGTTTTTTACTCCTCCAACAGTTTATTAATTTCCGATATCAATTTTTCAGAATCCGATGGCCGCGGCGCATTAAAGCCGGCAATATTCCCTTTTTTGTCGATTAAAACGTATTTAGGAATGGCA
>MVZJ01000263.1 GCA_002069095.1 Bacteroidetes bacterium ADurb.BinA174
CCCCTGAGAATGAGCGCGTTATGGCCTATCAGCCTGCCATGGATATTAATTTGCTGACCGTTAACGATTTAATAGAACAGATAGACAAAGAAGGTTCCGAAGATTTTCTGATTGATGTAGAAGGCAATTTTGCACGACATTGGGACGCCCTGATGGATACGCGAATGTATATATACGAATCTTCGAAAGATATGAAACTGAAAGACTTGTAATTCAGGGTTTCAGCAATTCATACGCCGGAGATTTATATTTTCTCACCAGTTTGCTCAAGGCTTTTGCATCTTCACCGCAAAACTCGCTCAGCAGTTTCCAGAATTTTTCGCTGTGATTCATTTCCACCGTATGAGCCAATTCGTGAAGCACTACATAATTGATATATTTTTCCGGCAGCAACAACAAATAAAACGAAAAATTGATGCTCTTTTTGCGTGAGCAACTTCCCCAGCGCGATACGCTTTTGTTGATTTTTACATCGGTTACCTTCAGGTTGAGCCTCTGTGCAAATTCCAATGTTTTTTTGGGTAAAATTCTTTTGGCTTCGTGCCGCAGCGCGTATCTTATCATTTCTTTCACGATATGTTGCGCATCGATATTTTCCAAATCGAAATTTGTAGGAATAAAAACGGTTAAGTCACCGTTCTTTAATCTCATTTTTACGTTCTCCACCAAATGCGTTCTCGATATTCTTGCCGTAAACGAGAACGTCTCGATGACAGAATCTTCACTAATCAACTGATTTTTAACTGGATTTATTTTTATCAATTGGGGACGCATTTCATCCAAAACCAATATTAATCTTTTCAATTTAAATCCGGAGGGTACAGTTAACAGTATGTGTCCGCTTTTTCTTCGGGCAATTATTCTCTTTGCCCGAATGTCGGGTTTTACGATAATTTTTCCCAGCTCTTTGTCGTTGTATTCATACATTCGGCAAAGATAATGCAAATATTTTTTCCAATGGTTTCACTGAGCGAATCATCAAAATAAAAAACATTGTCTTATCTTTGTGCACATAAATAAGTGATAAAAATTATAATAACATTATAATCAGATAATGCCTGTGGCGATAACTTCGCAAAACGGAACGATAATGGTTTCACCGATAAGCTGAATTTTGCTTCAAAAGTTTAACGTAACAACTATATCACGAAGGAAGTTCGTTTATCATTTCGTATAAATTGTCTTGTCCACTTTCTTCTCCTTGTGGAGGAAGGGGGTTTTAAGAAATCTATCGCGTAGCACTATCGATTTAAAACGTTACTGTAATCAACAAACTAACTCCCGAATTAATGAGCATAATAAGTTCTTTAGAGAATGTTGGCGAATATGTTGAGCTCATGAAAAGAGTAATGACATTACCCGACCGGGCTCGGGAATTCTTCAAAGAGTTCTCGAAGGAGGTTTACAAACTGGGTGTCAACTCCATTTGGCTCGTCATTATTATTTCCTTTTTCATTGGGGCGGTTATCGTTATGCAAATTGCAATAAACGTGGCATCGCCACTGTTACCGCGCTTTACGGTTGGAGTAGTATCGCGCGAAATCATTCTTCTGGAGTTCTCGTCCACCA
>MVZJ01000264.1 GCA_002069095.1 Bacteroidetes bacterium ADurb.BinA174
ATATTGTAATACCGGATGATAAATTGGCAGGTGTGCTTATTGCGCTTCCCTTGTCGCACGACAAAGAATTTCCGAAAGAAGATTGTTTCGATATTTCTGTTGAAACTTCGGTTTATATTGCAGAGGTAATGACGCATCCCGATTTTCGGGTAAAAGACGTTATCGCCGAACTGATTGAAAACTTTTTGCGGAATGTAAAAGATAACTATACGGATGTAGTTATCTGCATCCGGGACGAAAACAAACCGGTATTGAAATTATACGAAAAACTAGATTTTCATCCGATTACTACCATAAAGCAAACAAAATATCGAACGGAAGAGAAAGTGTTTGAAATGAGGAAAGTTTATTTGAGAAAAAACCTATCCCCTAATTCCTTAAAGGGAAACAATGAAGGGAATCAATTTAATTGAAATTGAGGGAAAATAACTGAAAAATACTTCAGCCAACTAAAATTTCTTGAAATGAAAATATGAAAAAGCAGGCCATGCAATGCACAAAACAGGTTACTCTTTTTAGTCAGACGGAATTTTAAAACAAAAAAGGGCAATCGGATGATTGTCCTTTTTCGTTTTTGGTATATAGTTAAAAATTAGTCCTTCAGCACACCGGAAATATATTCATTTCCGTTTGCATCTTTAATTAATCCTTTTTGAGCGGTTGTAGTATTGTCGTCGCCCGTTAATGAAGCATTTCCCAACGGAATCAACTCATAGGTGCGGGTAGGTTTATATTTCATAGTCCACAGAAATGGGAACAGGAAGAAGATTCCTCCAATGATAGCTCCCACATCAGCATCTTCATTTCTGGAAAAGGCAGTATTCATTGTTTCATAACCTTCCTTTTCTAATCTTACCATTGTTGTGCTTCCAACAATCTTTGTGTCGGTGTGTGAGTACGGAGTAACTCCGGCGTACTCACCGTTCAAATACACTTTTGCACCATTCGGAACGGATTGAATGAGTGTAGTGCTGCTGCAACTTGCAAAAAAAATGGCTCCTGCCAGAACCATAGAAGTGCGTAAATTCAATTAGTAAATGCAACTAAATATCATTTATTAACGGTCAAAAAGATTCCCAAGGGAACGCGTTCCCTTGGGAAATTCGGCCAAAATGTTTATAATAGTTGTATTATGAAAAAATTTAAACAATTGACCGTAGAGCAAAGATATCAAATATCAGCTTTACTTCAAAGTGGGAGTACACAAAAACAGATTGCCAATATTGTTGGAGTATCTGAATCAACCATCAGTCGCGAGTTGTCACGCAATAAGGGCAAACATGGAAAATACTCTCCTGTTCGGGCTCAGATGCTAGCCGATGAACGTAAGGAACGATTCGGACGTAATCGCCGATTTACTTCGTCGATGAAGCGGTTCATAGATAAAAAGATACGGGAAGAGCAATGGTCTCCAGAGCAAATCAACGGTTATTGTAAGATCAACGGCATTGATATTGTCAGCGTGGAAAGGATTTATCAGTATATTCGCAAAGACAAGGCAGAAGGAGGAGATTTACACACATTCTTACGACACAAGCTCAAGCACAGGAAACGTCCGATATCG
>MVZJ01000265.1 GCA_002069095.1 Bacteroidetes bacterium ADurb.BinA174
ATTCCATTTTTTTCGGTAACGATGTGAATGGGTTCCGAAATCAACGGTTCTTTTGTCTTATCTATGTAACGCACAAATTCCTCCAATCCGCTTTCGGAATAGAAACGTTCCGTTTTAAACGTTCCGTCTTCCTTCACGTTTCTTCTATCGGTTAGCGTTAGCGTTACTCCCGCGTTTAGAAACGCTAATTCGCGCAAGCGAGTGGATAAAATATCATAACGGTATTCTGAAACGATGAAAATTGTTTCATCGGGTTTGAAAGTGATGATAGTTCCGGTTTTATCGGTTTCACCGATCACTTTAACATCGGAATATGGTTTCCCACGCGAGTATTCTTGCACGTGAATTTTACCGTTTCGGTGGATTTCGGCTTTCAGGTATTGTGAAAGCGCGTTCACACACGATACGCCCACACCATGCAAACCGCCTGAAACCTTGTAGGTTCCCTTATCGAATTTGCCTCCGGCATGAAGTACGGTAAGTACCACTTCCAGCGCCGATTTTTGCTCTTTTTCGTGATAATCTACTGGAATCCCACGTCCGTTATCGGTTACGGTAATGGAGTTATCTTCGTTAATGATTACGTTTATTTCATTGCAATATCCGGCAAGTGCCTCATCGATTGAGTTGTCAACTACCTCATAGACGAGGTGATGAAATCCCTTATCGCTCACATCTCCGATATACATCGCCGGGCGTTTGCGTACAGCTTCCAATCCTTCAAGTACCTGAATATTTTCCGCGGAATAGTTACCGCTTGCTGATTTTTTCTCTTCTTCCGTCATTTTAATTCTTTAAATATCTCTCTGAAAATTAGTAATTTATTCATATTAGCTTTTTGGCTAAAAAATCGAACAAATGTACGAAAAATTTGCCGTTCCGGCAACCGTTTTTCGTTTTTTTAGCACAAAAAAAGCGGCCAAAAAGCCGCTTAAAACTCATAATCGATAGCTGCACGCTCCGTTCGCACCTTGACGATGAATCCTCCTACTTTCTGGTGTTCGGGATGTTCTATGTAGGTTTGCAAATCGTCCAGATTTTTAAATTCGCTGTCGAGCATGATGTCGTGATTGCCTGTGGGAGAATCGGGATGATTTATCGACACTTCCATTTTCAGAATTTCAGGAATCGAATCTTTTAACGCTTCAAGTCGTTGTTTGATGATTGCCGCATTCACGGCTTTCGGGTTTCCTTCGGCCTCATCGGCCAGTTTAAAAAGTACAATGTGCTTAATCATAAAATTGCTTATTTTAAAAATTCTGTAAATATCTCAAGGAAAAACATAATGTCAAGTTAATCATAAAATTAGTAATATTCAAGAAATAAATACTCAAAATTCAATTATATGTATATCTGAAAGTATCTCCAAGGCTTTAGCCGAAATTTATATTCTACCGAACTTTAGGTTAAAGCCCATTGCTGCCGCTAACTCTATCTATGCCTTACAAGACGTAGCCATTCGAACTTGTTCGCTCGTTTTGACAAAAATTGAATACTCTGATGAGTTATTTTTCAAATTTTACTTGACTTCACAAAATCCAAAATTACTAAAAAATA
>MVZJ01000266.1 GCA_002069095.1 Bacteroidetes bacterium ADurb.BinA174
GAAAACGGAGAGTGGTGAAAAAAAACAGCCGCTAAATATTTCAGAATTTAGCGGCTACTTACGTCTCGAAGCCAAAGGCATCGTGTTCCAATTACCGTTAGAAGAACACGAAACGGTTGTCTTCTACTTTCAATTTATTTTTCAATGTCTCCATCGATTGCATTTGCAACATATAAGCATTATTGCCTTGCATCATGTTCTTTTGAGCATTTGCGTCATAGGTTTCCGTTCCCTGCGTCCTATCCTGTACATCAACCACATAAACGCCTATATTACCTTTAACCGGCGATGTTATCGTATTCAGCGGAGCATAAGCCGAAAGGGCATTCAATACCGGTTCAAAACCAAGACCGGTAATGTTTTGTGTGGTAAAATTCACGAATTTAACCGTATCCACATTCGACTGCATTTCGGTGGCGTATGCATCGAGATTAGTCAAATTTTTAGCGGTCAGATCAGCAATGATTTTTTCGGCTTTTTTATCGTTGCTCAAACGTGAACGAATGTTTGAGGAAACTTCCGACAACGGCGTCATACCTGCCGGATAAACATGATCTACACGGGCAACCACGCGCATGTTGGTAATATCGAATTTACGTACGGTTCCCATCTTCTTTTCGTTCACAGCCCAAGTAACAATCTGACGTGAACCCGGAATTTGCATCAAAGAGAAATCGTTGGCCGAAACGCGTGTATCGGGCATCACGAAATATCCTTTTTGGGTGGCAAGCTCATTAAAATTCTTGCTTACGTTGGGGTCGGAAACAAATTGATTCAACTCGTTATCTATATTATTCGAAGTTTTTTCACTAACAACAACAGGCATATTGATGGTGACAATTTTATACTTCTGAACCGGAGCGGTTCTTTCTTCCACCTGAAGAATAACTTGCTGTCCGGGAACTTTCATTTTAAATGGCTGCCCAATCGGAGCGCTAAATGCAGCTTTAACTACATCGGTTCCTACCTGTGCAAGATCGATTTCGCGTGCCCAGCCCACATCACCTCCGTTGGATTGGGGATTCAGACTGTTTGCAACTTCTTCAAACGATTTTCCGCTTTGAATCTCATTGAAAATACTGTCCACGAAATGAGTAACAATGCTGTCTTGTCCCGTCATGGAAGCATCGGGGATCGCCATCATTCTTAGGTGAACAGAGTCCGGTGCAACGGTTTTGTCTATCAGTTTATAAATTGTATAGGCATTGTCCTCGCGGGTCGGCCCTTTGATATCGGAAATAGACGCAGATTCCACGAATGTTTTTTGTCCTTCCGTCAACGAATTTGCAGAGAGATACACATCCCTAAACGGCATATCGGAATAATCGGCCACGATGGGAGCCGGATTGACTGCCTCTACCAACTTTTGGTAAGCTTCGTTGGCTTGTGCTTCAATTTCAGCGAAATCGGCGTCGCTGGGAATAACTTCTTTGGTGAAATAAGTAACTTTTGCCAAAGGCACGTTCATTCTAAACGCACTTTTATTTTTATCATAAAACGCTTTCACTTCCTGATCGGTAACCGTAACCGTGGAATCGGGGATGGTGAAATA
>MVZJ01000267.1 GCA_002069095.1 Bacteroidetes bacterium ADurb.BinA174
GCCGCCTGCGCACCCTTTAAACCCAATAAATCCGGATAACGCTCGGATCCTCCGTATTACCGCGGCTGCTGGCACGGAGTTAGCCGATCCTTATTCATACAGTACATGCAAAAAGCCACACGTGACTCAATTTATTCCTGTATAAAAGAAGTTTACAATCCATAAGACCTTCATCCTTCACGCGACTTGGCTGGTTCAGAGTTGCCTCCATTGACCAATATTCCTCACTGCTGCCTCCCGTAGGAGTCTGGACCGTGTCTCAGTTCCAGTGTGGGGGATAAACCTCTCAGTTCCCCTATCCATCGTCGCCTTGGTGAGCCGTTACCTCACCAACTAACTAATGGAACGCATGCCCATCTTCTACCAATAAATCTTTAACAAATATTCCCATGCGGGACCCCTGTATTATCGGGTATTAGTCCGGATTTCTCCGGGTTATCCCCGTGTGGAAGGTAGGTTGCATACGTGTTACTCACCCGTGCGCCGGTCGCCACCATCAGTATTGCTACCTCATGTGATGCCCCTCGACTTGCATGTGTTAGGCCTATCGCTAGCGTTCATCCTGAGCCAGGATCAAACTCTTCGTTGTATATTTGTTGTATGTCTTGAACTATTACCAATCCCTTTTGTGTCAACAAAAAAAAACAGGTGAACAAAAAATAAACAAACACCCGAAAAAAACGGTGATCCTCAAACTGCTCCGATTCACGAATCTATTCCTTTTCTTTTATGTTCTATTGAACGGGTACCAATATATATATAAATGTATTAACGATTTTAAATTGTAGATTTACAATTGCAAAAAACTTAACAAAATCATGAAATACATTTTCATTCTATACTGCTTGTCTTTAAAAAAACGTGTATGAAAATCTATCAAAGAACGACTGTTGTATGAACAAGCTTACCTGAAATTTTTGGAAAGCGGATGCAAAGGTAGAAACTATTTTCGAAACCACAAAATAAAATCCGAAAAAAATGAAATATTTTCTCTATTTAATTTTCAGATGGTTCTATGATTTACTTTTTCTCAGCCTTGCATTTTGTTTGTTATCTCGATAACAAACTCCTTTCGTTTATTGTGAAAGGGCTACAAAGATACAACAATAAATTTTATTGACAAAATTTTTTCGGTTTTTTTACGATCCTGCAACCTGTTCGTACTAAACACAATATGGCCTATTACCTGAAAGTGGGCAGTCCGGCAAAAGCGATGAAAGAAATGGTTATGAAAACATCTTTTAAAGGCTGATTCGAGTTGGAATTGGAAAAATCAGATAGTCGCTGCATAAAAAGGGCGGGGCCAAAAAACGGATAAAGTTCGCGAACACATTGAACAATCCAAAGAAAAACCACTCGATGCAAAACGGCTATCACATCGAAGTAATGGGAGATACCCGGCTCGGCATCGTTACGGACATTGCCTGAAAAAAAGACTCAGAAAAACAAGCGGCCAAAGAAAAGTTGTTGAGCGTGTATTTTGTCCGAACCGATTTGATTATGGAAACAGAAGTG
>MVZJ01000268.1 GCA_002069095.1 Bacteroidetes bacterium ADurb.BinA174
TTTATGACATACGTTGTTTACAATGGAAGTACAGGCACTGATGGACGCGGTTACGAAACCTGGATAGCCGAAAGCAATGATTTATTGCAGTGGAAAACCATCGGGAAAATCCTGTCGTTCCGTGATGGTTATTGGGATCAAAGCCAGCGAGGCGGATTTCCTGCTTTACCCGACAACACATGGGATGGCAACTACGAATTGCAGCCTTTTAAAGGAAAATACTGGATGACTTACATTGGTGGAGAAAATTCGGGTTACGAAAAAGGTCCATTGAATATAGGTTTGGCTTGGAGTTCGAAAAAGAACTTAGGAAAAGCCGTTGAGTGGGAATCGGCACAAAAACCTATTCTTTCGATAAAAGACAACGATGCACAATGGTTCGAAAACCTCACACAATACAAAAGCACCATTTATTGGGATAAGAAAAAAACCTTGGGCGCTCCGTTTGTAATGTTTTACAATGCCGGTGGAAAACATCCTGAAACAGGTTTGAAAGGCGAACGAATCGGCATTGCTTTATCGAAAGATATGAAAAAATGGAAACGTTACGATGGAAATCCTGTTTTTGGACACGAAATTCAAGGGATGATTACCGGCGATGCGCAAATAGTTCAGTTTGGCGAATTGTATGTAATGTTTTATTTTTCAGCCTTTAACCATGATAAACCTTACAAAGCGTATAATACTTTTGCGTGCAGTTACGATTTAATTCATTGGTACGATTGGCAGGGAGAAGATTTGATTATTCCGTCGAAACCTTACGATGACCTTTTTGCACACAAAAGTTACGTGGTGAAACACAACGAAGTAGTTTATCATTTTTATTGCGCCGTTAATAAAAACGACCAACGTGGAATAGCAGTTGCAACCAGTAAACCAATGGGACGCTCGCAACTGCGATTTCCTGAACCGGAAGCGAAAAACCGCCGTACGATAGTTAACCTGAACCGAGATTGGAAAACATGGATGAATAAAGACACATTCAAAATAAATATTCCGCACAATTGGGACGATTATTATGGCTTCCGACAGTTAACGCACGGAAATCTACATGGAACAGCAACTTACTCCAAAACATTCACAGCTCCTAATGCCGGTGTGGACAAACAATATTTTTTACGTTTCGAAGGTGTAGGAACTTATGCAACAATAACTTTGAACGGAAAGAAATTCAGTCGTTTTCCGAGCGGACGAACCACAACAACCATAGATGTAACAAACGTAATTAAACCCGGACAAACAAATCACCTGATAGTTGTGGCGGAACATCCCGAAATGATAGCTGATATGCCCTGGGTGTGTGGTGGTTGCTCATCGGAATGGGGTTTCAGCGAAGGTTCGCAACCGTTGGGCATTTTCCGACCTGTTGTTCTAGAGATTACCGACAAAGTGCGTATCGAACCTTTCGGGGTACACGTATGGCACAATGATAACGCCGATACGGTTTTTATCAACACGGAAATTAAAAATTATTCCGATAAAAAAGTTGAAATT
>MVZJ01000269.1 GCA_002069095.1 Bacteroidetes bacterium ADurb.BinA174
TATGCATTTCTTACACAACTGTTTTTTTACAGTTCGCCAGCCAATTTCAGAGCTGCAATCTCCAACTCTGTCGAAATTCTAAAATTGGTTTTCTTTATCATTTCTAATATCGACTTCACTTCCGGAATAATCCCACTAAGTTTTGCTTTGACAATTACACCAATTGTGCCTGTAAAAATCAAATTAAGACTCCGGGCTACTTTACGTGCTTTTTCATCATCAAGTATCAATGTACTACCGGGAATTTCAAGGGCTAAGGCAATAGCACTAGCCTCTCCCTTATCGATTTGCAGTTCCAAAATTCGTTGTCTGTACTTATCGGAAACTGTTTGTACCACAATCCAATCAGGAACAACATCTTGATACTCTTCCAAAATTTCAGGTGTAATTACTATTTCACCATACATTTTGTGCAAAAGTTCAAGTTGAGCTATGTTTGACAAAATGATTAAACAGCTTGTATCGGAAATAATTATTTTAGGCATTTCCTATATCGCTTGAAAGTTCTGATGCAGGATAATTAAATATGGAAACATCATATAAGGCAAGTAATTCTGCAAATGTTCGTTTGGAAAGACCTGCAAATTCTGCTGCCTGTCCCAAAGACAACTTGCCTTTTTCGTACAACCCTGAAGCTAAAAGCATTACAAGCTCTCTGTTATCCAAGTTGAAATTTTCCGGTATGTTAAGTGTCAATGTTTTCATAACTACAAAGATAATCTTTTTATCTACCTAACTCAAATTTCCCAATAAAAACTTCCTTATATCTTTTGCTTCCTCTCCTTTTCTTGTGGCGTAATCATCCAATTGCTCTTCCGATATTTCGCCGACTGCAAAATAGGTTGATTCGGGATGAGCAAGGAAAAAGCCGCTAACCGATGCGTTAGGATACATCACTCCGTTTTCGGTAAGCGAAACTCCTATTTCTTCGGAACGAAGCATCTTATGCAAAGCAAAATTCACTGATTGGTCGGGAATAGACGGATAACCTACGGCAGGACGAATACCGCGATATTTTACCGAAAACATTTCGCTAACCGATAGTTTTTCATCCGATGCGTAAGCCCAATACTCGCGACGCACTTTTTCGTGCAACCACTCTGTGGCGGCTTCGGCAAGTCGGTCGAGTAATGACTTCATCAGCAGGGCAGAATATTCGTCGCCTTCGTTTTCATATTTACGAATCAGATAATCCGACCCGGCTCCACCCGTTACCGCGAAAGCTCCGATAAAATCTCTCTTTCCCGATGATTTCGGTGCGATAAAGTCGGCAATGCAAAGGTACTCATTTTTATCAGATTTCTTTTGCTGACGAAGCATCGGGAACGGTTTGCCATCGATGAAAACAGTATCGTTTTCACTATACGCTTCATAGAAACCGAAAACCGCTTTTATATAGTCAACATCCAAATCGATAAACTTTTTCAACATATTCACCGC
>MVZJ01000270.1 GCA_002069095.1 Bacteroidetes bacterium ADurb.BinA174
GCTCCAATCAGTTGGGAGTTAGAACAGGAAAAGGATTTTATATTTACGATGAAAACAAAAATCCGGTTTCAGTAAATAAAACATTGTTTAATTAAGAGAGGAGGATTTGACAAATGAAAATATTAGTATTAAACTGCGGAAGCTCATCCATTAAATACAAGCTTTTCCAAATGGAAAGCAAACAAGTTATAGCGCAAGGCGGTATCGAAAAAATAGGGATGAAAGGCTCATTTCTGAAACTGACACTACCCGACGGACAAAAAGCAATGCTGGAAGGCGAAATTTTGGAACATCGCGCAGGAATTGAATATATCTTAGGTGTTTTATTGAGTGAAAAATACGGATGCATAAAATCGCTCAGCGAAATTGATGCGGTAGGACATCGTGTAGTTCACGGCGGGGAAAAATTCAACAGCAGTGTTCTCATTACCGATGAAGTAATTGCAATGGTAAACGAAACCATCGCGTTGGCACCCTTGCACAATCCACCAAACTTAAAAGGAATTTACGCCATTCAGGAACTGATGCCCGAAACACCGCAAGTAGCTGTGTTTGATACGGCATTCCACCAAACCATGCCCGATTATGCGTATATGTACGGCATTCCGTACTCATTATACGAAAAGTATGGAATTCGCCGGTATGGCTTTCACGGCACAAGCCACCGATATGTATCAAAACGCGCATGTGAGTTTTTAGGCCTTCCTTACGAAAAGCAACGCATTATTACGGCTCATATCGGAAACGGCGGCGACACCAGCATGGGAATGACACCTGTTGAAGGTTTGATTATGGGAACCCGTTCAGGCGACATCGACCCGGGAGTGATTTCGTATATCATGGAAAAAGAACACATGGGAACAAAAGGAATTTCCACGTTGCTGAATAAATTTTCGGGCGTACTTGGAATTTCGGGGATTTCATCGGATATGCGCGAAATAGATGCTGCTATTAAAGCCGATAATAAGCGCGCTATCCTGGCCATGGATGCGTATAACTACCGAATAAAAAAGTACGTTGGTTCATACGTTGCCGTGTTGGGCGGTGTGGATATCCTGGTATTTACGGGCGGTGTGGGCGAAAATCAGGCCGTTACGCGAAGCTATGTTTGTAAAAACATGGAATTTATGGGCATTGAACTCGACGAAGAGTTAAATGACAAAGTTCGTGCGCAGGAAGTGCTAATCAGCAAACCCAGCTCGAAAGTAAAGGTTGTTATTATTCCTACTGATGAAGAATTGACTATCGCCCGCGATACGGTGGAGATTTTGAAAAAATAAAATTCGATTGAATTTACTTTAAGGTTACTTTCCTTATCCCGCAATGCTGTTTACGGTATTGCGGGTTTTTTTAGTGCGCTACGCATACCATACATCTTTAGGGTGCAAGTCCCGAACGTGCCTGCCAATAGGAAACGTTA
>MVZJ01000271.1 GCA_002069095.1 Bacteroidetes bacterium ADurb.BinA174
CCGAAAGGAACTGATTTCAACAATGTTAGTAATGATAAAGTCAAGGAGATACAATACAAATTAAATAGAAGACCAAGAAAAAAATTGAAATATAAAACACCAGTTCAATTATTTTTTGCATCTTTGGAAAAGAAAATTGCATTTGTGAGTTGAATCTACAAAGCACCAATACAACAATGGTCGGAATAACTTGCTACTCTTCCAATGATTTATTAAACTGGATATACAAAGGAGTAGCTTTACCTGTATCGGAAGATGAAAACAGCGATTTCGTGAAAGGTTCCGTAATGGAGCGTCCAAAAGTAATTTACAACCCGAAAACGGAAAAATATGTCATGTGGTTTCATCTCGAATTAAAAGGGAAAGGATACAGTGCTGCCAGAGCTGCAGTAGCGGTCAGCAACAAAATTACCGGGCCATACACATATATTGGTTCAAAAAGAATCAATCTCGGACAATTTCCATATAATATGCCCGAAAATATCAGAAATTTAAATTTTAATCTGCAAGATTTCGAAAAATGGTGGACACCCGAATGGTACAAAGCAGTTGAAAACGGGTTATTCATCAAAAAAGATTTAAATGGCGGACAAATGTCGAGAGATATGACGTTGTATGTAGATGATGACGGCAAAGCGTATCACATCTATGCTTCCGAAGAAAACCTAACACTGCACATAGCGGAACTAACCGACGATTTTTTGAATCACACCGGAAAATACGTTCGTGTTGCTCCTGCCGGACATAACGAAGCACCAACCATTTTTAAGAGAAACGGAGTTTACTGGATGATTACGTCCGGTTGTACGGGTTGGGACCCGAACGAAGCACGCATGTTTTCCTCCAAATCCATTTGGGGACCATGGAAACAACATCCAAATCCTTGCAGAGGCAACAAATCAGAAATAACATTTGGAGGCCAAGGCACCTTCATTCAAAAAATTGAAGGCAAGGAAGATGCTTATCTATTCATGGCCGACATTTGGCGACCGAAAAACCCGATCGATGGAAGATATGCATGGTTACCTATTCAATTTGAAAATGATGTACCCTTCATCGAATGGATAGATGAGTGGAATTTCGATTTCTTCAACTAATAACTCAAAAATATTCAAATCATGAAAAAATATAGATTGTTCTTTGTCTTTTGTGCTTTTTTAGCTGCTAATTACGTGAGTGCCCGGACTTCTTTCGGAAAACCCGAGAAAATAAACGACAACTGGAGGTTTATTCGGCAAGACGTGAAAAATGCAGAAAACATGAATTTTAACGACTCAAGATGGCAGCAAATAGATTTACCGCACGATTGGAGTGTAAAAGGGCAACTCAGCCCTACCCTTGCAAGCTGCACAGGGTATCTTCCCGGCGGGATCGGATGGTATCGCAAGCATTTC
>MVZJ01000272.1 GCA_002069095.1 Bacteroidetes bacterium ADurb.BinA174
CACGTTGGCTAAAAGGCAAAAACATTTTGTACGGCGAAATGTTGGATTTTGGCTGTGGGTTTGGGTTTGATACTGACGAACTGCAAAAACAAGGATATGATATTGTCGGCTATGACAATTATTATCGTCCCGACTATCCTGAAAAAAGCTTCGACACAATCGTTTGCAATTATGTGCTAAATGTTTTAGAACCCGAAGAACAAGCGGAAGTTTTAATGTCCGTTTCGGAACTTTTGAAGCCGACGGGAATGGCGTATTTCTCCGTACGGCGCGATTTGAAAACAGAGGGATTTCGTACGCACTACGTTCATAAGCAACCAACGTACCAATGCAATGTGATTCTACCATACAAAAGTATTCTTCGAAACGAAAATTGCGAAATATATGAGTATCGGCACTACAATCAAATTGTGCACAAATCAAATTGTCCGTTCTGCAACTTGGCAAAAGATAAAGAGTTAGTTTGCGAAACGGCAACCGCATTTGCTTTCTTCGACGGATTTCCCGTAAGTGAAGGTCATACGCTAATTGTTCCGAAACGCCACGTAGCAAATTATTTTGACCTTTCCACGCACGAGCAACGTGCCCTTTGGTTGTTGGCAAATCGTTGCAAAAAAATTCTTGAAAAACGTTACAATCCAGACGGTTTTAATGTTGGCATAAACGTTGGCGAAGCCGCAGGACAAAGCATTTTTCACGTCCACGTTCATATCATTCCTCGCTACAAAGGCGATGTGGAAAACCCAAAAGGCGGTGTGCGTGGCGTTATTCTGAATAAACAGAAATACTAAAACTCCTTTCGTTTCAAATCGCGCACAGAGTGGGAACCTGTCGGTTTCTTCTCCGAATGTTTGTGCAATGCCACGCAGTTCGATTTGATGTTAGGATTCTTTTCCTCATCGGCGATTAGTGTTCTGTGCGATGGCTTTGCTGCATTTCTGTATAATGGAGGACGTATGCGGCTTATCGTTAATGATATTTTAACAGAACAAGATCGCAACGCCATTGCTATAGGGGCATCAAATGTTGAACTTCCATATTTTGATATTGAAAATCCGGAACAAATCAAGCAAACTCTTTCTGAATATGATATTCATTTTTTTGAATGTTTGGCTTGGCTTATACGCAATAATCGTCTTGATATTCAAATTGTCTCGCCTAAGGAAGGTGTTGGGATTGCACACACAAAATCGGGAATATTCTCAGATGGAATAAATCTAGTCGGTTTTGATGGTTCTTGCAATTTTTCTCGCACAGCATTGGTCGAGAATATAGAAAGTCTTACAGTCTCGTGTGATTGGGACGGACAGATTGAATCTGCAAAAATCAATGAATTGAAAACGGACTTTGAAAAGGTGTTCAAGGGAGAAGA
>MVZJ01000273.1 GCA_002069095.1 Bacteroidetes bacterium ADurb.BinA174
AATCCTTGATGGTTTCGTATGCTTTTTCGATGGTAAGCTCCTCCCATTCCGATTTGGTTACCGTGTCGATATTGATATGGTCAATAATCTGTTCGTGCTCCCGGCGCACATTATCGATATATTCGTTTAATTCTCCGTTAAATGTGCCGGCAGCCTCTCGAATTAATTCTTGTTGTGCCTGTTTTTTGAAATCGTCAATGGTGGCAGGTGGTAAATCTGAAACAAGGCATGCCTTGTCTGTACAATGCTTTTCGATGATTTCCTCTGCCTTATTTTCAATTTCATCGGGGTCAAAGGCGTTTATCAATTCTTTGGTAATCTGTTTCAGGTTTTTGCCACCCGAATATTCCAGCAGTTTTTCTTTTTCCTTATCGGTAATTTGTCTTTCTAAACGGATTAAGCGGTTTGCTAGCGAAAGGAAAAGGTCTTCCTCTTCCACGCCTATCGTTACTGCACCCAATAAATCTTCTAGCGGAATGCTGTGTTTGCGTTCCAGCGGTCGGCTGTCGGTCTTTTTAGATTTCGTGGCACCTACGGCATCCACAATCACAAAGTGGGTTTTCTCAACAGCCGTTCTACTTACCTGCATCAATGAATCTTTGTTGATGCTGCGTGTTCCGCGTCCTTTCATCTGCTCAAAATAGTTGACACTTTTCACATCGCGCATAAAAAGCAGCACTTCCAGCGGTTTTATATCGGTTCCCGTGGCAATCATATCCACGGTAACGGCAATTCTCGGATAGTACGAGTTTCTAAATCGATTTATCAGCGACTTGGGGTCTTCGTCAATTTTGTAGGTTACTTTTTTACAAAACTCGTTTCCTTCGTCGAACTCTTCACGTACAATTTTTATAATATCATCGGCATGGCTGTCGGTTTTGGCAAAGATAAGTGTTTTAGGCACTTCGTATTCGCCTTTTTCATCCACTCGATTAGGAAAAATCTCTGTTTGCAAAGCTCTGCGAAATTCTCTGATAATGGTTCGGATTTGGCTAACGTTTACCACCTTTTTATCCAAATCGTTTTGGGTGTATTCCGTATCTTCATCTTCCTGCTGCCAGCGTTTTTTGCGTGTCAGCTTATCACGGCGGTCAACATACCAGCCGGCTTTGATTACATCGCCTTTTTTGGATATTTCGGTTTCAATGGTGTAAATTTCTTGCGGTACGTTCACACCATCGGTTACCGATTCTTCGTAGCTGTATTGGCTTACCACATTTTCATTGAAAAAACCAAAAGTCCGCTTGTCGGGCGTGGCGGTCAGTCCGATTATAAAAGCATCGAAATAGTCTAAAACCTGTTTCCAAAGGTTATAGATGGAACGGTGGCACTCGTCCACCACAATAAAGTCGAATTGCTCAATCGGAAC
>MVZJ01000274.1 GCA_002069095.1 Bacteroidetes bacterium ADurb.BinA174
AACGGCAATATTCATCCCGCGATTTTATATACGGCAAATCTTGTCGGAGTCACTAAAATAGTTGCTGTAGGCGGAATTCAAGCCATCGGAGCAATGACTTTTGGTACGGAAAGTGTACCGAAAGTGGATAAAATTTTCGGTCCCGGCAACCAGTATGTGATGGCTGCAAAACAATCGGCACAACATTACGGAATTGCCATCGATATGCCCGCGGGACCAAGCGAAGTGCTGGTTATTGCCGATGAAACATGCAATCCGGCGTTCGTGGCAGCCGATTTATTATCGCAAGCCGAACACGGTCCCGATAGTCAGGTGATTTTACTATCCGATAACAAGCAGATAATCAAAGATGTAAACAAAGAGCTTGACACCCAATTGGCAAATCTGCCACGAAAAGAAATTGCTACGCTCGCGCTAAAGAACAGTCGAGCAATCTTGTTTAAAAACTTAGATGACTGCATTAATTTCAGCAACGTTTACGCTCCCGAACACTTGATTTTAGCCGTTCAAAATCCGGTATTAGCGAGCCGAAGTGTAACAAATGCGGGGTCGGTCTTTTTAGGAAATTACAGTTGCGAAAGCTTGGGCGATTACGCGAGCGGCACCAATCACACGTTACCCACAAGCGCTTATGCGAAAGCATACAGTGGCGTTTCGCTCGATAGTTTCGTGAAAAAAATTACATTTCAGCAAGTATCGGCAGAAGGAATTGCTTCCATCGGTCCTGCCGTGGAAATCATGGCTGAAACCGAGCAACTTTTTGCACATAAAAATGCGGTAACGCTACGATTAAACGATGTTATGGCTAAATCTTCGAAGAATTTCTCATCAAGCCCTGAAACAAAGGAGTGAGCGGGCTTCGATAAAAAAAGTATTAAAATGAATGACCGTATATTTACCTATATTTACATTCTATTTATAAAACAGAATAATCCTTTTCAATACCACATAGATACATAGAAAATATAGTTTATTGAAAAGGAAATAGCGATACAAGTGTTACATAGAAAACCCGATTTACACATAGTAGCTATGCTACTATGGCTATTGTATAGCTATTTTACCTTGTATTAAAAAACTATGTTTCTATGTGGTTTTTAATTAAGGAAGGTATTCATACGGATATCCATAAATATTAATATTCACTAACTCAAAAAGTCTTGGTTCTTACATCTTGGCTCTTTGTTATTTAATTATATGAAACAGTTTAATTTACAATCGCTCGTGCGTCCAAACATCTGGAACTTAAAACCCTATTCAAGCGCACGCGACGAATTTACAGGAAGCGAAGGCATTTTTCTCGATGCCAACGAAAGTCCTTACGGAACACTAAACCGCTATCCCGACCCGCATCAAAAAGCGCTGAAA
>MVZJ01000275.1 GCA_002069095.1 Bacteroidetes bacterium ADurb.BinA174
GTACGAAAAAGTCAAACCGAAGTTAGTGATGTTTTCCTGCATAAACGAATCATCGAAACCTGTGCCACCCGAAGCGCGATTGAGCATTACGGCTGACATGTGCAACATTCCTGCCGAAGTCATTTCCCAGCGAATGGAATCCACTCCGCCTAAATAATAAAATGTTAACACTGAATTTTTTCCTTCCTGTCGCACTTTGTAATCCTTTAGTTTAATTTTCATTCCAACTGCTATCGGACCATTTGTAAATGAAATGTAACCGCACTTATTTCGCAATGAATAGATTAAACCGTTTTTTGTATTAAACTGAATTTTAATGTTTTCTGCTGATAAACTTACAAGACTGTCTTGTACCTCGTACGTAGCGCCATTGCCCGATAAATCTGCTTTTTTAAATTCTTCTGCAGTATATTTGGCAGCTAATTGAACAGGATATGTCCAATTACAAACTACATTTCCTTTTTCGTCCATTGCTTCGAGTTCAAGAACATTCGCTGTGAAAAATTTATCTGAAATGGGCAGTTTTACCTTAGCCGTTTCGCCTCTTGAAATATCGGGCAATCCGATGGAGCCTTCCTCAATCAGGAATTTTTTCGACTCAACAATTGGTGAGTTAATCTTATACAGTTTGTAAGCTAATTTGTGTTTTCCAAGAGTTGTGAAGAGATAGTCGTTGCTGACAAAAATTTCGCCATTGAACGAAGGCGTAATCATAAACTTCCGAATTTGTACCGGCGACCATATTTCCCGAATGGTGTAAAAACTGCCTTCCTTTTCACGATACGGACCCAAAATTCCATCGGGTGCATTGAATCCGTCCGAATCAAGTATTCCGCCTTTGTCGGAGCGTTTTACAGCTTCATCCGCATAAGCCCACGTAAAAGCACCCGCAAAAAGCGGACTTTCGGTATATTTTAACCAAAAATCTTCCATACCTGCGCCGTTTCCCTGATCGTACAAACCATGTGCAAACTCGGTGGGCATAAATACTTTATAACCGTTTGTAAAGCGTGCAACACCGGTTTGATACGCCGGATAATGATGCGTGTCTAATTGATCGAAATCAGCCCAGGGATGTATTACGTGTCGTTTCTGAGGATCGTATTTGGCAAATTCCTTGTCGAGTTTCTCATTCCAACCGCCTTCGTTACCATTACTCCAAAGGATTACACAGGGATGATTTACATCTCTGATGACAGTTTCTTTTACCAATTTCAGACCAACTTCAGTGTCGTACGCATCCTGCCAACCGGCTAATTCATCAATATAAAACAATCCAAGAGAATCACACATATCTAAAAAATGCTTATCGGGCGGATAATG
>MVZJ01000276.1 GCA_002069095.1 Bacteroidetes bacterium ADurb.BinA174
ATGGCTGTCCGCACTTCTTTAAGAGGGATTAGGGAGAGTCCTCGTCTTTTGTTTGCCGCAAAAATACAAAATTTTCATCGAAGTTTTCAAGCCATTCATCAAATGAATGGTAAAATTGAGTTTTTTTCGTACATTTGTCTTTCATAATTTCAGAAAAAAAATGGACAATTATATTGTTTCGGCACGAAAATACAGGCCGGTGACCTTCCGTTCGGTAGTAGGACAGGATGCATTGACTACGACGCTCAAAAATGCTATCGTAGGAAATAAACTCGCTCATGCTTACTTATTTTGCGGCCCGCGAGGCGTGGGCAAGACAACGTGCGCCCGCATTTTTGCCAAAACGATAAACTGTCTGAATCCGACTTTGGAACACGATGCATGTAATCAGTGTGAATCGTGTGTTGCTTTCGACGAGCAGCGTTCGTACAACATCCACGAACTGGATGCTGCATCCAATAACTCCGTTGACGATATTCGGACACTTATCGATCAGGTGCGTATTCCTCCACAGATTGGGAAATACAAAGTATATATTATCGATGAGGTTCATATGCTATCCACGGCCGCTTTCAACTCTTTTCTAAAAACGCTGGAAGAACCTCCTGCACATGCCATTTTTATTCTCGCAACCACCGAAAAACACAAGATAATTCCCACTATTCTCTCCCGATGCCAGGTTTATGATTTCAATCGGATCAGTATTTCCGATATTGTAAATCATTTGAAATATGTAGCTCAGGAAGAAAACGTTATCGCTGAACCAGAAGCCTTGAATATCATTGCTCAAAAAGCAGATGGCAGTATGCGCGACGCGCTTTCTATTTTTGATCAAACAGTGAGTTACACGGCCGGAAAAGTGACTTACAAATCGGTTATCGAAAACCTGAACGTGCTCGATTTTGAATATTATTTTAAACTTACCGACGCCATTCTTGCCGGAAGTGTTGTAAACAGCCTGTTAGTTCTGAACGATATTCTGAACCGCGGATTCGAAGGCCAATACATCATCAGCGGGATAACTTCGCATTTTCGCGATTTGTTGGTTTGCAAGGATCCCGTCACGGCAAAACTGTTCGAAGTAGGCGCTTCTATCAGGGACAAGTACATTGCTACTGCAAAACAATGTAGCAACGATTTTCTGTACAAATCCATAGAAATTGCCAACGATTGCGATCTGAACTATCGTTTGAGCAAAAACAAGCGTTTGTTGCTGGAACTTACGCTCATTAAACTTTGTCAATTATCGGAAAAACCGGCGGGTTTTAAAGACGCAGTCGAAAAAAAAAACGAACTTAAACCGA
>MVZJ01000277.1 GCA_002069095.1 Bacteroidetes bacterium ADurb.BinA174
GTTTTTGCGAAAATACTTACCAAGATATGTAACAACATTAACAAAGGTAAAATATGAATATACTAACAACTAACCATGTGAAAGTTGAATCCATGAAATATGTTCAAAATTCAACATAAGTTGAATTGCCATTTTAAAAGTTATTCCCATGAAAGACACCTTTTATTTTTCCCATGATTACAACGCCAGGACCGACCCGAAGATTAAGCGGTTGATGGCGCGGCAACCCGGTGAAATCCGGCGACTTCGCAATCCGTTGCTTTGCTATGCAGTGACCGCCCGTTTTTTAAAATATTCTGAAATGAAGCTAAAAGAGTTTAAGCCCAACTCAAAAGAGGTCGAATACTGGCGGCGAGTCCATCAGCTTAACGCAACCGAAGAGCGCAGAATCAAAGAGCGCCAATCCCAACTGCTCCCGGCGCGAAATTATATCATCCACACGCTTGAAAACTTAACACCGGGAGGGGAATAGCCATGATGCGAGAATATTTCTCCCACGACTATAATAGCAGGAACGATAAAAACATGGTCCGCCTGTCAATGAAACACGGGATGGCCGGAATCGGTGTTTTTTGGTGCATTGTGGAAATGCTGTACGAAAACGGCGGTTATCTTTTACTAAGCGAATACGAACGTATTACGTTCGAATTACGAACGAAATACGACGTAATTAAAGACGTAATAGAAGGGTATAATTTATTCAAAAATGATGGGGAAAAATTCTGGTCAGAAACAGCCCTAAACAGGATACAGAAGAGGGATTCAAAGAGCAACAAGGCGCGCCAAAGTATTAGTAAACGCTGGGAAAAATACGAACGTAATACGAACGTATTACAAACGAATAACGAAGGTAATACTAATAAAAGTAAAAGTAAAGTAAAAGATATTATAGATATATTGCAAAAGAATTTCTATCAGACCCTAATCCCATTTGTTGACAAATTCGATAAAAAAACCATCCGGGAATTTTATGAGTATTGGAGCGAACCGAACAAATCAGGTACTAAAATCCGGTGGCAGTTGGAAAAAACCTGGGACACGGAAAAACGCCTAACCCGGTGGGCAAATAACAACTTTAGCCACAACGGGGAAAAAACCGAGTCCGAACCAATAACCTATAAACCGAAACCATGACCGACCTCGGAAAAATACCACCGCAGGACATCGACCTCGAAGCCGCCGTTTTAGGCGCCCTGGTTCTGGAGCGCGACGCGATTTTGAAAATTGACCTGATTCCGGAAGTTTTCTACAAACAGGAACATCAGGAGATATTCCGGGCCGTAATCGCAATAAACGA
>MVZJ01000278.1 GCA_002069095.1 Bacteroidetes bacterium ADurb.BinA174
AGGGTGGGTTCATAGTAAATGAAGGAAAAATAACTTTGGAGTCTGATGAAATTTATGTTGAAAAAATAGAATACAATACAGATGAGTCTTATATTGGAAAAGAATTGAAACAGAAATTTAAAATAGAAAATAAACGGTTGTATAAAACACTATATAAAGAAAACGACATTAATTATCAAGCCTCTGAAGTATGGAGAAGAGTTGAAAGGCCAGACAGTTTTTAAATAATTTTTTAGTTTTACATTGTGTTCAACATTGCTGTCGCATTAATATTTAGCAATTAATGGGGGTTTGAAGTTGAAGCAGTACTGTCGTAGAGTAAATTCATACACCCAAAAGAAACGTTAGTCCCGAATTATTTGTAGATAATTGGAAGTATACGGAATTTAAAGATGTAAAGTACCGTTTGAACTTTCGTTTTCTTACATCGAACTCACATTAAAATATATAGGATTCACGCTAAGCCCGCTAAGAAATCGCTAAGTTCGCAACGACTTATGAGTTCATATAAAAATATTCTTTGCGTTCTTAGCGTAATTACCGTTGCGCTCGTTGCGTGAAACAAATGAATGAAATAAACAATGAAAATTGGCAATATAGAATTCACTTCGAAATATCCGGTTTTTCTCGCACCGATGGAAAACGTAACCGATATCGGCTTTCGTCTGCTGTGCAAGCAATTCGGAGCCGATATGGTTTACACCGAATTTGTATCGAGTGACGCACTTATTCGTGACGTGCGAAAAACCAAAGAAAAGCTGGTTTTAAGCGATGACGAACGTCCGGTTGCGATACAAATTTATGGCCGAGACCCTGATGCTATGGTTGAAGCTGCCAAGATTTGCGAAGAAGCCGATCCGGAAATTATAGATATAAATTTTGGTTGTCCTGTTAAGAAAGTTGCTGGAAAAGGTGCCGGATCAGGTATGTTGAAAACGCCCGAACTGATGCTCGAAATTACCGAAAAAGCGGTAAAAGCGGTAAAAAAGCCTGTTACCGTGAAAACCCGATTGGGATGGGACGACAACTCCAAAATTATCGTTTCGCTTGCCGAACAACTGCAAGATTGTGGAATTGCGGCTTTAACCATTCATGGTCGCACACGTGCGCAAATGTACACCGGCCAAGCCGATTGGACGCTTATTGGTGAAGTGAAAAACAATCCTCGAATGTGTATTCCCATTATTGGCAATGGCGATATCGATTCGGCTCATACTGCGAAGCAGCGTTTCGAAGAAGCAGGTGTTGATGCCGTGATGGTGGGACGAGCATCTTTTGGTA
>MVZJ01000279.1 GCA_002069095.1 Bacteroidetes bacterium ADurb.BinA174
GCAAAAAAGGATTCGGTGCGGATTGCGATGATTGGTGATTTACATTTTGGATATTTGATTAACAGAGACGATGCGCAACGCATGGTAGATTTGATAATGAAGCAAAAACCCGATTTGATCCTTTTCGTGGGAGATATTCTCGATTCCCGCATTGAGCCGATTCAAGAACAGAAAATTGACGAAGAACTCCGCCGGCTTCACGCGCCGTTAGGCGTATATTCCTGCACGGGTAACCACGATTATCGTTTCGAAGCCGAACAAAAAATTGAATATTTGAATAATGCAGGAATAAACATGCTCCGCGACTCGGCAGTTCTCATCGATAGTTCGTTTTACGTGGTAGGACGCGAAGATTTCGTGTTTCCGAAAAGATTACCGCTCGTTAAATTACTAGAACATCAAAATGTGGATATGACAAAACCCATTATCGTACTCAATCACAGCCCTCGCAATCTTGACGAAGAAGTCAATGCCGGAGCTGACTTAGCACTTTACGGACATACCCATCACGGACAGGCTTTCCCCGGAAACATTGCTACGCAAATAGTATTCGAAGTGGCATACGGCTACGCCAAAAAAGACAACACACATATTTACGTTACATCAGGATTGGGATTAGTGGGACCGCAATATCGCATCGCCACCGTTTCGGAAGTGGTGATGTTGAATGTGAAGTTTGGAAAGCAGCCGTTACCACATAAGTAGCAACTGCTTAGTATCAGATGTGTGGAATATTAAAATGTAACCTTCAGCGATAATCCTGCCGAAGCATTGGTTTGACCAAGATAATTTTTTGTATCAACAAACGGATTTAATTCTACTTTTACAGAGCTTAAGTTTCCGCGCATGTCCTGAAAATACATATTATTAACCTTAGCTACATTTACGGCATCGAAAATAGACCATACATCAACTATCACGTAGGCTATCCCACCTGCAAGAAATAAACCCAAGCCTTTTGTCTCTGAGTTATATGAATTGCTAAGTGTGGCATTCATGTTTTGTGCCATCCCTGCAATAGAAACCCCCATACATGCCATAGAGCCTCCAAAAAAGGCTAATCCACGACCTGTTTCACCACACAAGACTTGCCCCAAGCCGGGTATAAAAAAAGAGCCAAGTCCTGCCAACATGGGGTTATTGGGATCGCCGGGTTGTGGAAAATATTCCCTTGGATTATAAATCTGTTTGTTCAACTTGTAGCTTTGTGCTTGTACGTTCGAAAAAATGCACCCAAAAAGGATTAAAACTGAAATGATAATTTTCTTC
>MVZJ01000280.1 GCA_002069095.1 Bacteroidetes bacterium ADurb.BinA174
GGCGCGTTCGCATTTGGGACGAAAAAGGAGAATTAAGCGATTGGTCTTCGTTTGCACAGTTTAGAACCTCACCCCCAGCCCCTCTCCTTGAGGAGAGGGGTGCATGGATTGGCGCCATTTGTGCCGATTCAGCCCGAATTCCCACAGGCAAGCGATTTCTAAGTTGGGAAATGGGAACTCCCGAGTACAAGGCAGTTTGGAAAAATATCGATCCGGTTTCACGGAAAAGCATCTTGCTTCGCAAAACTTTTCACTCCAAAAAAGATATAAAAGAAGCCATTACGTTTATATGCGGACTGGGACATTACGAGTTGACTATTAATGGAAAAAAAGTTGGCGATGGCCAATTTGCACCTTTTTGGAGCGATTATGATAAAAATGTTTATTACAATACTTTTGATATTACATCTTACCTGAAAAAAGGCGAAAATGTATTCGGCGTTTTATTGGGAAATGGGTTTTTCAACGCACAGGGAGGTCGATACAGTAAACTGAAAGTTTCGTTCGGTGCTCCTACCCTATTCTTCAAAACAATCATCAGATATTCCGATAATTCCATCGAAGAAATAATTTCCGACAAAAGTTGGAAATACACTTTTAGTCCGATAACATACAACGATATTTACGGTGGCGAAGATTACGATGCACGCCAGGAGCAAAAAGGGTGGAATGTACCCGGGTTTAATGACCAAAACTGGCAACCTGTTGTAATTCAGAATGCTCCAAAAGGGAAGCTACTACCTCAACAGGGCTACCCTATCAGAGTGATGGAAAAAATATCGTATCGATCGGTTAAAAAACTCACCAAAGCCGAATGCGATAGCTCTACGGTTCGCACCAAACGAAAAGTGGACGAATCAACCTTAGTATTCGATATGTATCAGAATGTTGCCGGTTTCCCTGAAATCACCGTGAAAGGCAAAAAAGGAGATACCATTACACTGTTCGTAGGTGAAACGGTTTTTCCCGAAGGCGCTGTAGATCAACGACAAACCGGCCGACCGCATTACTATACCTACATTTTAAACGGTGAAGGCGATGAAACCTGGCATCCGCGTTTTTCATACTATGGATTTCGATATATTCAGGTTGAAGGCGCAGTGTTGAAAGGAGAAAAAAATCCGCGAAAATTGCCTGTACTGAAAGATGTAAAATCGTGCTTTGTATATAATGCTGCTCCACAAATTTCCACTTTTGAGTGTTCGAACGATTTGTTTAACT
>MVZJ01000281.1 GCA_002069095.1 Bacteroidetes bacterium ADurb.BinA174
TGTTTGGCGGGGCATTTGTAGAAAAACTATCAAAAAAAATAGAAGTGCTTTTTGAATCGGATGCGGTAAGAATGGCGTTGAAATTGTGGAATCTGGCAAAAGATGATCCGATTAAGTTCGTTAAATCATCCGACCATTATAAACGGTTAGTCGATAACGACGCTGAAAGCGATGCCGCTTTTTGTTTTATGAAAAATACGGTTCCGTTGGTGCCGGTATATGAAAAAACTAACGGAAAATTGAAAATTTAAAGCATCAGTTGACCTCAAACCAGTTGATGCTTAGTTTTCCCAATCAAAATCATCAAAATCGAATGTTTCGGTGAATTGTTCCAAATCGCGACGTTCTTTTTTGGTCGGACGGCCGGTTCCGCGCTGCCTGTCCACAAATCCGCTAATTTTGTTCAATTCCAACAGTTCATATTGTTCGGGTGGTGTAATGTTTTCCATAAATTGCGGAACGAGTTTTGCGGCCATCCGTTTATCGGATAAATCGAGTACTTTAAACGAAAAAGTAATAGGTGGTTTGCGCACCTGAACGATATCGCCCGTGCGAATCATTCTTGAAGGCTTAACCGAAACATTATCGATTAATACACGTCCCTTTTTGCACGCATCCGACGCAATAGTACGGGTTTTAAAAATCCGTACAGCCCATAACCATTTATCAATTCGCGTTTCCTGCATTTTGTTTTTGGAAAATTGTAGGTAGATACACACTGCCGTGTGTATCTACCTACCCAACCGTGTGTTTATTTATTATTATACTGATTCATCGTAATATCCACTCCCGCCAAACAATAACTGCGAATAATATCCACTGCCGTTTCAATGCGTTCGGGAAGTTTTTGTTTTTCCTCATCGGTAAACTCATCCAGTACATAATCCACCTGATGTCCTCGCGGGAATTCGCTGCCGATGCCAAACCGAAGCCGTGAGTAATTTTGTCCGATCAATTCCTGAATGTGTTTCAGTCCGTTATGTCCGGCATCACTGCCTTTGGTTTTCAGGCGAAGCGTTCCGAACGGAAGAGCTAAATCGTCAACAACCACCAGCAGTTTATCGTTTTCAAGTTTCTCTTTTTGCAACCAGTACCGAATTGCATTTCCGCTCAGGTTCATAAACGTAGAGGGCTTCAACAATACAAGCGATTTATTTTTCAACCGTGTTTCGGCAACAAAACCGTATCGCTTATCCTG
>MVZJ01000282.1 GCA_002069095.1 Bacteroidetes bacterium ADurb.BinA174
AAATCAGGTAATTCTTGATATCGATGTAGATAAAAAAGAAAAAATCAAAGTCAGCAAAATAAATATCGAAGGTAACAAAGCCATTTCGGATCGTTCTCTTAAATGGGCGATGAAAAAGACCAACGAAAAAGGGAATATCCTGCACCTTTTCCGCACGAAAAAATTCGTTGAAGACCTTTACAAAGAAGACAAGAAGAATTTCATCAACAAATATCACGAATTCGGTTATCGCGATGCCGAAATCGTACGTGATTCGGTTTACAAAAACGATGAAAAAACGGTAAGTATCGATATCGTGGTGGACGAAGGCCCCAAATATTACATCCGCTCCATCAACTGGGTGGGAAATACGCAATACAATTCCATCGACTTGAACAGGATGCTGAACATGAAAGCCGGCGATGTATATAATCAAAAAAAACTGACAGAAAGATTAGAAACTGATGACGATGCGGCAATGAACCTTTACCAGAATAATGGTTATTTATTTTCACGCGTAGAACCCATTGAAATCAATATTGAAAACGATTCCGTTGATTTGGAACTTCGGATAACAGAAGGTCCCAAAGCAACCATCAAAAAAGTAATCATTCAAGGTAACGACCGGTTGTACGAAGACGTAATCCGTCGCGAATTGCGTACCAAACCGGGCGCCGTTTTTAGCAAAGATGACCTTTTGCGCTCAGTGCGCGAAATAGCACAAACCGGTCATTTCGATCCCGAGGCTCTTCAAAGCGCCATTTCTAGTGGCATAAGCCCCAATCCCGAAGATGGAACCGTTGACATTACCTATCCGCTTACTTCTAAAGGAAACGACCAAATTGAATTTTCTGCCGGATGGGGAGTTACCGGATTAGTGGGTAAATTAAGCTTGAAACTCAACAACTTCTCGTTGAAAAATTTAATCAATCGCAAAAACTACAAGGGAATTATTCCCCAGGGTGAAGGTCAAACCCTCATTTTAAGCGCCCAAACCAACGGAAAATATTACCAGTCTTATCAATTTTCGTTTGTCGAACCATGGTTTGGAGGCAAACGGCCTAATAATTTCTCCCTAAGTGCTTATTATTCCAGATACACCGGCCTTAACACCGATTATTATAGCCAAATGAATCCATATATGTATGGAGGATACGGTGGTTATCCATATTACGGCGGCTACGGAGGATATAGCCCTTAC
>MVZJ01000283.1 GCA_002069095.1 Bacteroidetes bacterium ADurb.BinA174
TTTACGTGACGGTTTTTGCGTTTTATTGTCCGTTGATTTCTGAGAACGCTTTTTTTTGGCGAAATATTTTTTGGGTTTATCGGAATGTTTTCTGCTTTCTTTCCGCCACTTTTCGGGATTATATTCGGGAGCGTCACCCAATTCCGAAGGAACAGGGATTTTGTAAATGTTTTTTTGCAGAAACTTTTCAATTCTTGAAAAACGGAACTGTTCATCGGGCGAAACAAATGTAATGGCCATTCCCGAATCGCCGGCACGAGCCGTGCGGCCGATACGGTGCACATAATCTTCAGCATCGTAAGGCACATCGAAATTGATGATAAGCGAAATATCGTCAATATCTATACCGCGCGAAACTATATCGGTTGCCACCAGAATATCCACTCTTTCGTTGCGGAATTCGTGCATTACGCTGTTGCGCTCCGATTGCTCCAAGTCGGAGTGCATGGCATCAGCCGATAATCCCATCCGGCGCAGTGTTTTAGCAATTTCCTTCACCTTTTGTTTTTTCCCCGAAAAGAGAATTACCTTGTTGGGCTTTTTATCGGAAAACAGTTGTTTTACAATTCCTATTTTCTGCGGTTCGTAACAAATGTAAGCCGATTGTAGAATGGCTTCGGGCGGACGGGCAATGGCAATGATAATTTCCTCGGGATCTTGCAGAATGGTCTTTGCCAGTTGCTGTATTTTAGGTGGCATCGTGGCCGAAAACATTATTGTTTGACGGTTTTTGGGAAGGAGTTTTTCGATTTTCATAATGTCATCGTAAAAACCCATATCCAACATCCTGTCTGCTTCGTCTAAAATAAAATACTTGACTCCCGAAAAATCGATCTGGTATAAATTTATATGCGATAGCAGCCTGCCCGGTGTTGCTATTACCACATCGGCACCGTTTATAAGACCACGCTTTTGAACATCCCATGCATCGCCGTCGTTGCCACCATAAACTGCTACCGACGAAAACGGAGTGAAGTACGAAAACCCTTCCATGTGTTGATCGATTTGCTGTGCCAACTCTCGTGTGGGAGCCATAATAATGGCATTTATCTTGTGTTCTTCATGTGGCTCGGCTTGTAGGTTGTTGAGTAACGGTAACAAAAAAGCAGCCGTTTTACCCGTTCCCGTCTGTGCGCAAGCAATAATATCTTTTTTCTGAAGGATTACGGGTAT
>MVZJ01000284.1 GCA_002069095.1 Bacteroidetes bacterium ADurb.BinA174
TTCGAACCCCGACTCGTTTTATATTATAGGTTCCACAGTCGGGCCGCACCCGTATCCCGATATGGTTGGATTTTTCCAATCGGTTATTAGCGAAGAAATTAAATGGCAATTACAAGAACAGATTGGTCGCGATTACCCCGATTATTTGATGGCTTGTGTAGGGGGAGGTAGTAATGCTATGGGAACCTATTATCATTTTTTAAACGATGAACGTGTGAAAATAATCTCTGCCGAAGCAGGTGGATTAGGTGTTGAAACAGGCGAAACTGCTGCGACTATCAGCGTTGGAACGGTTGGTATAATTCATGGTTTCAAAACGCTGCTGATGCAGGACGAGGATGGCCAGATTACGGAGCCTTATTCGATTTCCGCCGGGTTAGATTATCCGGGAATTGGTCCGGCACATGCGCATTTTGCCAAAGTGGGACGAACCAAAGTTTATCCCATAAACGATGACGAAGCGCTCGAAGCTGCTTTTGAACTGACCAAACTCGAAGGAATTATTCCGGCTATCGAATCGGCGCACGCACTGGCACTTTTGAAAAAAGAAAAAGCTACTTTTAAACCCGATGATATTGTGGTGCTTACCGTTTCGGGACGTGGTGATAAAGACATGGATACGTATGTGAAACATTTTAAAAAATGACAATAGACAACAGACAACTGTGACCAGTCTTTCAGTTGTCTGTTGACTGTCGTCTGTCGTCAAATAAATATGAAACTATTTGTAAACTCAAAAAAGATGCTGGCCGATTTGCAGACGCCGGTAGGAATATATCTAAAAATACGCGATTTGTATACCAACTCCGTTTTGTTGGAAAGTTCTGATTATCACGGTGTGGAGAACAGCTATTCGTACATTGGTTTTTGTCCGATTGGTGGAATTTCGGTCAATCGTTTTTTGATTAAAGAGGAATATCCGGATGGTTCGAAAATTGAAACCCAAGTAACAAGTAAATTAACTGTAGCTGAGCGGTTTGATACTTATCTGAAGTCGGTGGAGTTGGTAAAAAACGATAATCCGGTGGGCATAAACGGTTTGTTTGGCTATTCGTCGTACGAGTCGGTTCAATATTTTGAAGATGTAAAGCTTAACGCACGCGAAACTGTTCCGGGAAGCATGCCGGGGCTGCATTATGTGCTGTTTAAGTACATTATTGCCAT
>MVZJ01000285.1 GCA_002069095.1 Bacteroidetes bacterium ADurb.BinA174
GTGCCTTTTTCTTCAAACCCTGCATCTTCTCTTCCCAGATAATTGCTAACGAGAACAAATGTACTGTCGTCGTTAATCGTCAACTGAGTTTTAATGCCTTCGCAATCGGCGCAGGGAAGCGTTCCTTCATAAACACCGTGATAGTCGAGCGCCATTTCCGATGTGTGCATGTCGGGGGCTTCGGCGTTTTTTTGTTTCGCGTTATTGCAGTTGACAAGCGCAATTGCAATAAGTCCAAACAGTAAAATACTTAATTTTTTCATAATTAATTTGGTTTAAAACGATGCAAAGGTATATATTTTACCCAAAATAAAAAGCCAATTTTATCAAATTTATTTATTCAAAGCTTCAAGAGCTTCTTTTGTAGCCTTCAAAAGCGGCTCAATGGAAATGTCTGAACCAACGGCGTTTTTCATCCACAACTGTGGAATTATTCTGCCTTGCGTGTACATCCGGTTCATTTCATCGGCAAGATTTTTACCGCTAACTTGTTGCCCGATCTGAAAGTCGATAAGATGTCCCATAGGGTAATTTGGCAAATAAAGCGGATAATCGATCATGTGCGAATAAATTCCGAGTAGGATTTCGTCTTTCCCGCCCAACACATCGGCATAATACATGTTCCACACATCTTTCGCAGCAGTTATAACGGCCTCTTTCAATTGTGCAGGCGTTGCATCGGGATTAGCGTAGAGCCATTCCCAAACCTGAATATCCACCAAAGAAACTCCTATAATCTCGTAACTCGACCAAAAGTTATCCAACGCCAGATAATATTCATCTTCGGGATTCGGGTTTTTAAGTCCCAGAAGTTCCAAATCCCGTTTCTGGAACAAGAAAGCTACCGCTTCGGTAAACGATGTGTTGGGAACTCCGTTCAACGTGTAATAATCCACATCGTTCATCGTGATGGTTTGTTCCACGTTGTGGCCGAATTCGTGAACGGCGATGTTATAACCTTTGTAATCCATACCTCCGGCGCCAATGCGGGTGCGAAGTCGGGCAACATCATTGCGCATTTCTGCTCCCCAGGCGTGTCCCGCTCCGCGCGAAGGGTCAACTACGATAAGCGATGAAATTTCTTGCGCTTTAGCGGGTGTCCAGCCAAGTTTCACGAGAATATTGGGGAGATCCTTTTCGAGAGCGGCAGGATTGGGGTAT
>MVZJ01000286.1 GCA_002069095.1 Bacteroidetes bacterium ADurb.BinA174
GTTCGGAATCGATTACAACGAAACAAATTGAAAAAGCGGACGAAGTTTTGAACAATCTGCTCGGAGTACTCGATTCTCCAAAATCGAACGTCGGTAAATTCAACGAAACGCTTTTGGAACTTTTTTCCGTGATACCGAGAAAAATGAACAAGGTATCGGACATGATAATAGACTTTTCGAGCGGAACTTTGTTCGACAACAGAAAAATAATACAAGCGGCCAACGCGATAATAGCCAGAGAACAGGATTCTCTCGACGCGATGCGCGGACAGGTGAACAACAACGCTGTTTCAGCCGACGTGGAGAACGAAGGAAAAACGATACTCGAAGCTCATGGAATAGAACTTTCCGTCGTGGATAAGAACGAACCGGCCTACGGAAAAATACTTTCGCTGATGGGCAGGGATTCTTCCATGCTGACGAACGCGTATAAAGTGAAACATCTTGAAAACAGAGAAAAATACGAATCTTTCAAAAAACAGACGGCGAAAACTCCGGAAATGAAAAAAAACGAACTCTTGTGGCACGGTTCGAGAACGCAGAACTGGTGGAACATACTCGGTTCCGGAAAACTCCTGCTTAATCCCGGAAACGTCGTCAGAACAGGTTCCATGTTCGGACACGGACTTTATTTCGCGAACAAATTCGCCAAATCGTTCGGTTATACAAGCTGCGACGGCAGCTACTGGGTTCACGGAGGAGAAAATACGGGATATCTCGCTTTGTTCGAAGTTCTGGTCGGTAGACAGATGATAGTGGAGGAACACGGTTCCTGGTGTTATTCTTTGGATGAAAAAACAGTGAAAGCCAAAGGATTCGACAGCGTTTTCGCCAAAGCCGGAGTCAGTTTGCGGAACGACGAACTTATAGTTTACGACAACAACAGATGCGATATACGATATCTTGTTGAAGTAACAGCTCGAAAAAAATAAAACAATGATTTTTAAGATACTCAAGAACAAAAAACGATCGTATAAATACGATCGTTTTTTTCAACTTCGATGAACTTTTATTTTCTTGTTTTAACAATTGAAATAATTTTGTAAATCATTATAACTCAACATTCAAAACAAATCGATAAAAACCAAATTTCATATCGATTTCAAATACTGTCAGTCTGAAAAATATTTCAATATTTCATTGAACGACGTTCT
>MVZJ01000287.1 GCA_002069095.1 Bacteroidetes bacterium ADurb.BinA174
CAGGGTTGCAAAGCTGGTAATCGATAGATGTAGGTGATTCATGGGCTTCGAAATCCGGATTGTATGATTTAAAAAAGACTCCGATGCCATTATCGCTGAGCGTTGCGTTATAGGTGTAGTTTGGGCTTTTTACTTTATTCTTTTGTGCCAACTCATAAAAATGTTTCGCGGTATGAAGTTTAACGTTAATTAATTTTCTGCCTTTTTGGTACATTTCAAAAATCGTTGCCGTCTTAAGTTCACCGACCGCTGAACCGGCGCAGGGCAACGTTTTTAAGTATAGACCTATTGTATATAGGTTGGATTTCATAATCTTTTCGGCTGCTTCCACCCTTATCGAACTACTTTCACCTCGGGTGTATCTTTCACTTTTATACGCCAAAAGCCTTATGCATTGCAGCTGTATATTCTCAATATCGGAATCACATAAAATTCCACGGGCATATGCCTGTTGAAAAATCGAGGCAAAATAGAATTCGCCGTTCAAATTTCTGCTATCTATGATCTGCCGCTTTTCAATATTCGCCATCCTTGACCCCCTCATCGCACACCGAATCCTCCGAATAATCCGGGGCGTGTCCGAACCGCAAATTGCGCGCCATGCCAGCCAACTCCCGCCCTGCAAGCAACTCGAGCGACCCCTGACATTTGCCGTCAAAACTATTTTTCATGAATTTTATCAAATCATCATCGTTCATTAAATCAAACGTTTCGTTTTTGTAAAAATAAAACATTTCAGTAAGCTTGTGAAGTGTTTCGGCATAGTTGTGCATCGAAATAAAAGGGGAGTTGCAAAATTCTTTGATTATTTTATTAATGACACCGCCTCCAAATTCGATACGACCGTTGCTTTTCAAGGCCAAAGTACGCGTTTCAACCAGTTCAACTGCATCGCCATAGGACAAGATTAATCCGAACCGGGCGGTATATTCGTTGCTTTTTTCAACCTCCGCTACCGCTTGTTTTTGTATTGGCAATGAAGAAATATTCATAATATCAAATGACAATATGTCCACCTCAATATAAAAAACCAAAGATTTTATAAAAATGCCCGAAAACTATTGACACACCGGACAGAGTATGCTATGGTATAGTTGTGAGGTTGTATGCTCATATCAAATACCATATTATATAATAACATTCGCAAGC
>MVZJ01000288.1 GCA_002069095.1 Bacteroidetes bacterium ADurb.BinA174
AACCTTAAAACTGTTTTGCAGCACATCGTTCACTCTATTTAACGAGTTACCTCCAATACCAGCAAATGCTATGGAAGCTTCATCAAAAACATTAAAATCGAATTGACCATCCAACATACCGGTGCCCAAGAAACTGCCAATAAGTTGTGGGCTGCCGTATGTTTCCCCAATTTGATACAAATTTTTTCCATGATTTTGGCGTTTTATTTTTAAGGTAAGTTCTCGCCAAAAGTCGTTTGAAATATGCTTGCAGGCATCGTGCCGAAATCCGTCGAGTTGAAATTCTTTCAACCAAAACAAGGCTGAATCGGTCATTAAATCAATGACTTCCGGATCGGTGGTGTTCAAAGTCGGCATAAATGTATCAAACCAAGTTGTCAATCGCTGGTCATCCCATCTTTCCGTATTCAATGTTCCGTCGGGAAGATACAACGACGTGAAAAACTCCGGATGTTCCTTGTAAAGCGGATGTTCTTCGTGTACATGATGGGCAACATAATCCAGTAAGATATTGATATTGTTGGAATGTGCGTGGGCTACAAGATTTTTCAGTTCGTTATTCGTACCAAATCGAAAATCGACTTTGGAAGAAGAAACAGGCCAATAACCATGATATCCTGAAAATTTGGTAGAGACAGGAGCATAAAATCCATACGGAGTAGTGGGATTTTGATTTACCGGAGAAATCCACAATGTATTTACTCCCAAATCGGTAAAATACCGGTCATCAATTTTTTGTCGGATACCGGCTAAATCGCCGCCCCAGAAATCGACTTTCGGATGCACATCAGGCCGGCGGAGGGGATGATCATTGTTTTTGTTTCCATTTTTAAAGCGATCGACCATCAAGAAATAGATAATTTGTGATTCCTTATCCGAACGGGTAATTTCTTTTGCTTCAGTCAACACTTTTCCCTTGTGAAGCGGAATAAGAACATCGTTGCTGACGCCAAAATCATTGGATGCCCAAATGCGAATAAACGAACGTTCAAGTGAATGTGCTTCGGCGGGAATATCGAAAACAATTCGGTTTTCCTGTTTTTTTACAAACATGTCGGGCAAACGGTAATTCTGCCAGTAAATAAAGATATTGTTGACCTTGTTTGCCAACAAAAGGGTAATTTTTGAATCG
>MVZJ01000289.1 GCA_002069095.1 Bacteroidetes bacterium ADurb.BinA174
GTATTAAAAATGCATCCATGGGAATGGCCACGCCTGCAGGAAAAAAGAAGATGCACTTCAACGATTTTCCCAAAACCGTTCCCGAAAAATGTACCAATTGTGGGGCATGCGCTCGCGACTGTCCTGCTAATGCCATTACCTTTACCGAAGAAGGGGTGGTGATCGATAAATCTAAATGTATCGGATGCGGCAAATGTATCTCTTCCTGCCACTTCAACGCCATCACGAAGCCTGATGATGCGGAACAAACGCAACGTTTTCTCGAAGGATTGGTCGAATATGCCAAACCCGTCATCGAAGCCAAGAACAACATCTTCTTCAATATCATTATTAACGTCTCCCCGAGTTGTGATTGTGCTAGCAATCCCAAAAAGCCTTTTGTACCCGACATCGGCATCCTTGTTTCTACCGACATCGTCGCCATCGAAGCAGCTGCCCATGACTTAGTGGACAAAGCCCACCAATGCGACGACGCCTTTATGAAAGCCAACTCTGTAAGCGGAAAACGTCAAATTGACTACGCCGCTGAATTGAAAATGGGCAATAAAAACTATCGTTTGATTGATATTGATGAGAAATAATTAAAAATCTTAATCCACAACCTTATTTATCTGAATAAGAATGCTATTGCGCTCCGAAAATTCTATTTTCAAAAAGATTTATTAATTTATTATTGGGACAGACTTCGAAGTCGGCACGCCCCAAAAACACAAAAGAAATTAATAATTTTTTTTATTTTTTATAGCTTTTACAAGCAGATAAAATGTAAATTTGCATATTCATAATCTATTATCAACGAAATAGATGTTTTGTATTTATCATCTTATACTACAAATATATGTCAATAAAAATCGGAATAAACGGCATCGGTAGAATAGGGAAAATGGTATTGCGTTATGCACTTACACATCCCGGTTTGGAGGTTGTTCATCTCAACGATAAAATGAGTCCGGAATTGGTTGCCCATCTTCTTAAGTACGATAGTATTCACGGTATTTTTCAGGCAGATATCCAATTTGACACGACCAGCATTATAGTCAACGGACAACGGATTCCGGTTACTAGTTTGCGAACGCCCTCGGATATCCCGTGGCATCATTATCCGGTGGATGTTGTGGTAGAAGCAAGCG
>MVZJ01000290.1 GCA_002069095.1 Bacteroidetes bacterium ADurb.BinA174
AGACACAGTTTTACGCACTCGATCTGGAATCGATGTCGAAGGATTTTACCGTCGATGACAGTTTTAATTTGCAAAAGTTACGTATAAAGCAAGCCGAGGCAAACAGTCCGTTACGATATGTGTCATCTACTTATGATCCTAATGATCAGATAATTCGCGATGGTTTTTACGAGGGAGGGCGAAAAATTATTTCGTTTGCCAATATTCTAAAACACGATACACTTCCGCTTGCGGAAACGTTGAATAGAGTATTGAAAGTGGGACAACAGGAAATGGGGCGTCCGGTGGAAATAGAATTTGCTGTAAATATGAAAAATCAGCAGGAAGCCGAGTTCTTTTTGTTGCAAATTCGTCCGATAGTGGACAGCAAGGAAGTTGTGAACGAAAACTTTGAGAATATCGATAAAAATAAAACGCTGCTTTATTCGCACAATGCGCTGGGCAACGGAATTTCAAATGATGTGTTTGATGTGGTTTACGTGAAAACCCGGGATTTTTCTGCTGCTAATAATCCGGCGATAGCCAGAGAAATTGAAAAAGTTAATATGCTGTTCAGCGAGACAGACAAAAACTACGTGTTGGTTGGCCCCGGACGCTGGGGTTCATCTGACCCATGGTTAGGCATTCCGGTAAAATGGGCGCATATAAGCCAGGCGCGTGTAATAGTGGAATCGGGATTGGAGAATTACCGCATTGAACCCAGCCAGGGAACGCACTTTTTTCAGAATCTTACATCATTTGGTGTGGGGTATTTCACCATAAATTCTTTTCTCGAAAACGATGGTTTTTTCGATGAAAAATTTCTTGAAGCGCAGTCCGCCGTATTTGAAACAGATTTTATCCGTCACATTCGTTTCGAAAAACCACTTTCAATAAAAATCAACGGAAAGAAACGGATAGGTGTGGTGATGAAACCAGCTCTTTAAGGATGATTCCAATTTGTTTCTTTTTTAACCTGCATTATTCACGCCATCACAGCATCCATAATTTTTCGATAAACTTCATCGCTGTTTTGTAAGTTTATTGTTTCTTCGAATCGAGTAGGAGGAAAATAAAATAGGATTCCTCCTACTCTATTTTCCGACCTCTCACACCACCGTATGTACTTATGTGTACGGCGG
>MVZJ01000291.1 GCA_002069095.1 Bacteroidetes bacterium ADurb.BinA174
ATGAGCAAAAAGCGAAACCCTTGCAGGGACAGCACTATTTGGTGGGAGAAGTTTTGCGCAGTTATGTGAAACAGACGTTGGAAGTGGATAAAAGTTTTGCTCCGTTTGAGTATATCGGTTCGGAATACCGATTTGCCGCTCCCTATCGGGTAAATGATGCTTTGACGGTTAATTTCAAAGGTGTTATCGATAGAATTGATAAGAAAGACGATATTTATCGTGTTATCGATTACAAAACCGGAACGGGTGAAACCGATTTTAAAAATATGGACGATCTGTTCGATGCTTCAAAGGACAAGCGTCGCTACCAAATTTTGCAGGTTTTTCTCTATGCCCTGTTTTATTTAAAAGAGCATCCCGATACCCGAATTGCTCCGGCAGTATATTATTTGCGCTCCATTTTTACCGATTTCTCTTCGGTTATTACATTTGATAGGGAACCAATAAACGATATTTCTTTATATATGGATGAGTTTACGGAACGTTTTCATTCGGTTTTGGAAGAGATTTTTAATTCCGAAATCCCGTTTTCACAAACCCAAAACGAGAAAAATTGCGAGTGGTGCGCGTTTCGAGAGGTGTGTAATCGGTAGTTGGTTTTGCGAGAGGCGTTACAAAATTCCCCCTTGGAGACTGTGTCCGACCTCCGGCGGAAGGGGGTTAAGGGGGATTGATTAAACTAAAAAAATTTTGCTTCGCTACATTGCTACCGCACGATTCTATCGTGTGGTTAAACAGTTCACTGAATGGCGCTAGCGAGGGAAATAATTGGTATTTAGTAATCTATTCTGACAAATAAATTGTCTCCACCGTCAATGTAGCTGTTGTTAAACAGGACTAGATTCTCGCAAAGTAAAATTCTCCCATATAGATAAGTACTTGGATTATTCAAATCAAGTGCGAATAAATCGATATCTGCTACCTTGAGTTTCCAATTTCCTCGGGTAACAACTACTGAATTTTCTGTAACCGTAAATTCGCCTTCTTTTGTTAAATTCAGGAAAACATTTTTGTCAGCCTTAATCGTTCCCGGTATTTCTGCAGAATACGTTGTCCATTTCCATGTACCGATGAGTTTACTCGCAAGTTTTGTAGAATCATATTTCTGCGATTTGTGG
>MVZJ01000292.1 GCA_002069095.1 Bacteroidetes bacterium ADurb.BinA174
ACCATGTAAGCTGGATCGAGTGCGATATAGTCAATCCATTCCACCGGGTCGCTCGTATCTTTGTTTACTTCAATTAATTCTACCCGCGACAACCTGCCAAAGCCGATTGGCATCAAATTGTTAAGATTGCCTTCGTCAACATACGGGAATAAATCGGTGGTGATTGGTCGGCAATATTCTTTTTTCATTTGATAAAATTGGTCTGTTGCGGAAATGATAATGTTTTGAAAATCAATCTCTATATCATTCACAATTCCATTTCGTATTCTATGAAATTGCTCTATCGTTTCCGCGTCTTCTGTCGTTTTTGAAATTTGTAGCGGCGTATTGAAATATTCTGTTATGTTCATGCCGTCATATTTTCCGTCCGCGTTATTAATTTTTATTTTGAACGCGTTGTAAACGCTAATACCCGAAATTGTATCGCTCAATTTATTATTCAATTTTGGTATATCCATGCGCGGCTCTGCACGCACGACGCCGTACCTGTTGTCCGATAAATTCGTATCGCTTTTCGGGGCGGTTGAAAATGTTGAGCCGGTATTATCGTAGACCGCAGAATATTCTGAAAAATATCGGAACGGATTGCGCGGCAAATGAATATAGACTTTGCTATTCGGTACGTCAACATAAAAACTATTAACAATCGACAACAAATTTGTTGTGTTGAAAACTTCCGTTAAAAACACATCCATGAAAATTTGCAATCCATAACTTGTCGCGATGATTGGATTGTCAAACCAACCGCCCCATGCAAGCCAATAATTATCAGAGGCAGGGTGCTTTGCGACAGAAAAATAAAAAACATGATGCACACGCGAAAAAACATCGTCATCGGCAAGAGCCGTTCGTGGGTCATATTTTATTATTCTGAAAAGTTCCGCTATATATTTCGCAGGTTTTCTAATTGCAGTCGGCATCAGAACGCCTCTACAAACTCAAATTTGTAACTGTACTTAAATCTATAGATGTCTGATTGCAATTTGTCGATTGGCTTTTTTGTGTGCGCGTACATTCGCAACATCGTTGCTGGAACTTTGTGCTGTTCGTCGTCGAACAGAATGAAAAACGGAATTTGTTTTTGTATTTGCG
>MVZJ01000293.1 GCA_002069095.1 Bacteroidetes bacterium ADurb.BinA174
TATCAAATCGTCGGCATCGACCACAGTTCCTTCGCGGCTTTTCATTTTACCTTCGGGCAATTCTACCATTCCGTACGAAAAATGCACTAAATCTTTTCCGAACGAAAATCCTAATTTATTCAACAAAATAGACAACACTTGAAAATGGTAATTTTGCTCATTTCCAACCACATAGACCATTTTATCAATCGGATAATCATCGTAACGAAGTTTGGCGGTGCCAATATCTTGCGTCATATAAACAGAAGTACCGTCGGCGCGAAGCAGCAGTTTTTCGTCCAAACCTTCGGAGGTAAGGTCTGCCCACACCGAATTGTCGGGGCGACGATAGAACACGCCTTTTGCCAAACCTTTTTCCACTTCAGTCTTGCCTTCCAAATAGGTGTTCGATTCATAGTAAATTTTATCGAAATCAACGCCCAAACGCTGGTACGTTTCATCGAAACCGTCATACACCCAACTGTTCAAGGTTGCCCACAACTGACGTATTTCTGGGTCGTTATTTTCCCACGCCAACAGCATACGTTGAGCTTCTTGCATCAAAGGCGCATTCTTTTTGGCGTCTTCTTCCGTTTGTCCGTCAGCTATCAATTCGGCTATCTGTTTTTTATATTCTTTGTCGAAACGCACATAATATTCGCCTACCAAATGGTCGCCTTTTTTCCCCGAATTTTCGGGAGTTTCGCCATTGCCAAACAGTTGCCACGCCAACATTGATTTACAGATGTGAATACCGCGGTCGTTCACAATGTTTGTTTTAACCACACGGTTACCGTTTGCTTTTTGTATCTCACTGATACTGAACCCTAAAAGATTGTTGCGGATATGCCCCAAATGAAGAGGTTTATTGGTATTTGGCGATGAATATTCTATCATGTACAACGGTGCATCTTTTTCGGCAGAGCGTATACCGTAATTTTCATCTTCGGCTATAGCGTTGAGTGCTTCTACCCAAAACGCCGAACGAATGGAGAGATTTAAAAAACCTTTGATAACGTTAAATTCGGAAATTTCCTTTTGATTATTCAGCAGCCATTCGCCAATGGCGCGTCCCGTTTCTTCGGGCGATTTGCGCG
>MVZJ01000294.1 GCA_002069095.1 Bacteroidetes bacterium ADurb.BinA174
GTTCAGGCTGCGTGCCAGTGCCACAAAGAAAATATCACGCGATTGTTTATCGGTTACGCGTGCTTTCCACACTCCCACAGGCGACATAATCAGTTTTTGAGCATTATGCTCATTGTCAATTTTAATTTCGCGAGCGCACCATTCCACCAGCAGGTTTGGTTGTAACCTGAATTTTTCGGCATCGACAGAATTTATCTGAGTTTTAAAAAAGGTTTTGTAAGGCACCAGCACTTCGTTTCCGACTCTCTGATTTAACACCTTTTCGGCATAAACCGATGGTAAATTCTCAGTATTTTTGATGTTATCGTCCAGTACTTCGCGGGTAATATCGCGCAAATCTTTAGCAGAAATAAGTTGCAGAAGTTGTACAGCAAGTTTTTGTTTTTCGGCTGGTACCGATATCAGAAATTCGGTCAGCGTTTTGTGATTGCCGCGCGAAGCAACAAGTAACGGAGCGATTTCAGAGCTGTAACCATGCTCTTTTACAAATTCTTCAGCTTTTTCAACCGTTAAAAAAGTATTGGTATAAGCTGTACGGATAGAATCTTCCGCAGCCATTCGCCGTGTATTTTCGGCACGTTGTTCGGGTGTAACTTCAGGCATTACAGCATTTTCGGTGGGTGGAACAATATCGAGCGGCAGTGTGTAGGTTTCACCTTCCGATTTATCCAGCGTAATTTTTACATCCGCCTGTTTCCCGAATGAAACTTTGGAATAACCGAATTGTCCGTCTTTCGAAGCCCATACCAACATATCACCTTTTCCGGCAGATAGAAAAGTTTCGCCTTTTTCATTTGTTTTTTTTGTGGCTACGGTGTAAAATTCGGCATAATTGTAAACCTTAAATTCCACGTTTGCATCCTTTACCGGTTGTCCGTTTTTATCAACTACATGAATCACCGCCTTTGCGGAAGTAGCATAATTATCGATAACGTTTATTTCGGTAAAGTTCCGGGTTTCCGACGTCACATCCTCAGGTCCGTTGTAACGCCCGAAAACTTTGGTGTGCATCAACATGCCGCGACTTGCAGGCGCATTGAACCAACCGAGATTCAGTACAG
>MVZJ01000295.1 GCA_002069095.1 Bacteroidetes bacterium ADurb.BinA174
TGTTTATTAAATAGATGCAAATTTGGAGAAAACGCTGCACGTAGCAGCGTTAAAAAAACATAAAACAAAAATTTTCCCCTTTTTCTAAGGATGTTGTTACGAAATCAACTCAAAAACAAATAAATTAGTTATTTTTGTATCCTTAAATTTATTACTTTTTTAATTATCTGATAATGAGAAAATGGCGTATTGACGATTCGGAAGAATTATACAACATAAACGGATGGGGTAACGGATATTTTTCGATTAACGAAAAAGGAAATGTGGAGGTTACACCGCGGAAAAAAGGAGGCGGATCCGTTGATTTGAATGATTTGATGCGTGAATTGTATCTTCGCGATGTTTCTGCACCCGTGCTGGTCAGGTTTCCGGAAATCTTAGATAACCGGATCGAAAAGATTTCTACATGTTTTGAAATTGCTGCCAAAGAGTATGGCTACGAATCGCAAAACTACATTATCTATCCCATCAAGGTAAACCAGATGCGCCAGGTGGTAGAAGAAATTGTTACTTACGGAAAACGATTCAACATAGGTCTTGAAGCAGGTTCCAAACCCGAACTTCATGCGGTTCTTGCCATTAATACGAGCGAGGACTCCATCATTATTTGCAACGGCTATAAAGACGAGAGCTATATTGAACTGGCTTTGCTGGCGAAAAAGATGGGAAAAGAGGTCTTTATCGTGATTGAAAAACTCAACGAGTTAGAGTTAACCCTCGAAATTGCCAAACGATTAAAGGTGAAACCAAATATTGGAATTCGCATTAAATTAGCCAGTTCCGGTAGCGGAAAATGGGAAGAATCGGGTGGCGATGCAAGCAAATTCGGGCTGAATTCGAGTGAATTACTCGAATCACTGGAGTTGCTGAAAAAACACAAAATGACCGACGCTTTCCGGTTGATTCATTTTCACATCGGAAGTCAGATTACCAAAATACGCCGCATAAAAACCGCTTTGCGTGAAGCCTCACAATTTTATGTACAGCTTCACCTGTTGGGATTCAAGATTGAATTTGTAGATATCGGCGGCGGGCTTGGCGTTGATTACGAC
>MVZJ01000296.1 GCA_002069095.1 Bacteroidetes bacterium ADurb.BinA174
TTACATCGACAATATTCAGGAAGCGAATAAAGTGTTGGTAAATGAATTTGGCGGAACCATGTTTACCGTGGCTAAAGATGTGAAATTACAGGTGGAATTTAATCCGGCTTATGTAAACGCCTATCGATTGATTGGCTACGAAAGTCGTTTGCTGAACAAAGAAGACTTTAACGACGACACAAAAGATGCCGGTGAACTTGGTGCAGGGCATACCGTAACTGCACTTTACGAAATAATTCCGGCAGGTGTGGAAAATACCTTTGGCGGCGTGGATAACCTGAAGTATCAAAAAGAGAAAAGTACGAAACTTGTTCCATCCAATGTTGAATTTAACAACGAAATGCTGAATGTGAAACTTCGCTACAAACAACCCGATTCGGGCAAAAGCGTAAAAATGGAAATTCCACTACTATTAAGCGCATTCGACCGTAAACCAACCGAAGATATGAATTTTGCAATGGCAGTGGCAATGTTTGGGCAATTGCTCCGAAAATCAGATTTTAAAGGAAATGCCACATACAGCAAAGTAGTAGAACTTGCACGTTCAGGTTTAGGAGTTGATAATAACGGTTATCGCCGTGAGTTTGTAAGACTTGTTGAAGCCGTGAAACAAATGGAAGATTGAATTGTGATGGAATTGTATGGGTAGTTGCTCTTTCTGACTATTGCATAAAATGCAGATTATAAAAAAGCTTCCCGCAAAGCACGAAAAGCCCGCAAGGAAAAAAGAAAAATAAACTTTGCGAACTAAGCGATCTTTGCGTGAAATATTTTAGTTTAAAGTCAGAATTATTCCTCCATTCGGTTGAATTACAACAGGAATTTCGCCGTTTTTCTTCACTTTCAGATTATCCGTAAACGAAACGAAATTTTTATCGTCGGCATAGCGTGTAATGGTTTTTCCTGCAAAGTCAGGAAATTGAATTTTCAGATTTAACACTTCTTTTTGTGCATTAACGCCAACAAGGAACCACTTTTCGGCATGGCGACGTGCCAAAATCACATATTTACCGGGG
>MVZJ01000297.1 GCA_002069095.1 Bacteroidetes bacterium ADurb.BinA174
AAGAAAACACTTGTTTTTGATGTACTCTCTGAAAAAGTCCTACTTTCATTTAAGGTAGTATATCCCTTACTTCTTGCCTTGTTGTATGCAATCGTTCGAAATTCTTGTTTTGTAAAAATCATTTATAGTCGTTTTTTCTAAATTCTTGTTAGTGATGTGGCTGTGTGTGTTTTATCAGTTATTTCAAACTACGGCACTTGCCCTCCAAACCAGCAAACATTACGCAATAAAAATTCTATTTCCAAAGATACAACATCCCCCCAACTCAATCAATATTTCTACGCAAATTTCATCAACACAAATCACAAACAATCAGAATTTTCACTACTTCCAAGTGTTTTTCACTGTGTTTTTCCAAGTGTCCTCAATCACAGCCAAATCACTTATTTCATTTGCACCGTAATCATTAAAAACAAGTATTATGGATAAAAATGAAATTTCCTTTAACAACTTGCCGAACGCCGTAGCACATCTGATTGGCGAAGTGGCAGAAATCAAGCAATTAGTAGAAAAAACGCACTTGCCAACAGTTAGTCCAAAACGAGTGCCGATTGGGATTGACGATGCGTGTAAACTGATCGGCAAAGCTAAGTCCACCGTGTACGCACTCGTACGAAAACGGTTAATACCTTGCTATAAGAATGGTAAGAAATTGTACTTTTTCGAGGATGAACTCCTCACATGGATTGAAAACGGGCGGAAGAAAACCGTAGAAGAAATAGCCCGTGATGCCACAGATTTTGTAAATGGTAAACGGCGAGCAAATGCCCGTTATTAAGAAAGGTGTCGATGAAAGCAAAAGAAACCGACCGCAATGTGGGCAAGCGCTCCAAAAACGAACGCATCGAATCCTTTCTGCGTGAAAAATACCAATTTCGTTTTAATACGGTAAAAAGTCGTACCGAGTTTCGTCCATCGGCAACGGACGAAATGTATTCTCCACTCACCAAGTTCGACATCAACTCGATGCGCCGTTTGCTGGATGCTTCGCAAGGAATTACTACTTCCGCAGAG
>MVZJ01000298.1 GCA_002069095.1 Bacteroidetes bacterium ADurb.BinA174
GACAATCATATCTTTGAACAAATAAATAATTCAGGTATTGAGACTGTATTCATTTCCTCCTTGCTTCGTGAAATTGAGGAGAATTATAAATTAGCAAAATTAAGATTCCATTCTAAAAAAATATATTTATTCGATGCGGAAACTATTTCCTATGAGGTATCCTGATGAATAAAACATAAAAAAATCAATGAAACGCATTACCGAAAATAGCATTGAAGAATTTGCTATCGAGTTATTGGAAAAACTTGGTTACGAATCGGTTTATGGTCCAGATATTGCCCCTGACGGCGAGACACCCGAACGGGAAAGCTACGAACAGGTTTTGTTGATCGATCGGTTGCGTAAAGCCCTAAAACGTATCAATAGAAACATGCCCGCCGATGTACTGGAAGATGCCATAAAAGAAATCCGGCGCATTCACTCACCGGAATTGTTGACGAATAACGAAACCTTTCATCGTTTTTTAACCGAAGGTATTCCTGTTTCAAAGCGGGTAGAAGGCGATGATCGGGGCGACCTGGTTTGGCTGATTGATTTTAAAAATCCGTATAACAACGATTTTTTGGTTGTCAACCAGTTTACCGTTGTGGAAAACAACCATACCAAACGACCCGATATTGTTTTGTTTGTTAACGGCATTCCGTTGGTAGTCATCGAATTGAAAAATGCTGCCGATGAAAATGCATCCATTCGTTCGGCATTCCGACAAATAGAGACTTATAAATCCTTGATTCCGACGCTTTTTATTTACAACGGTTTTGTGGTTATTTCCGATGGGTTGGAAGCCAAAGCGGGAACTATTTCGTCGGGATTCAGCCGTTTTATGGCCTGGAAATCGTCCGACGGAAAAATTGAAGCCTCCCATTTGGTCAGTCAGTTGGAAACCCTTATTGAGGGAATGCTCAATAAGGAGACGTTGATCGACTTGATGCGTCATTTCATTGTTTTTGAAAAAACGAAAAAAGAAGATCCCGAAACGGGAATTATTACCATAAATACCGTTAAAAAGATGGC
>MVZJ01000299.1 GCA_002069095.1 Bacteroidetes bacterium ADurb.BinA174
TTACACCAAACGATTCGAAAAACACGCTCCATTTTCTTTTTCCTTTTATGTCGATAAGCCAAATTAACAATGCCAAGAGTAGAGAAGCTAATCCGCAGGTTGTGAGTACATAACTCGACGTCCATATTTTTTTATTAATCGGGAAGCCGTAGTCAAGTAAAAAACCGGCGAAAAGGATAATAATACCAAATATGGATAATTTCAACACTTTGTCTTCGAGATGTTTGCTCTCCGAAATCATTTTTCCTGCCAGGAAACCAAGCAAAACATGCGCTATGCAAGGCAACGTACTAAGTATTCCCTCAGGCTCGAAAGGAATGCGTGTACCATCGGCCAACGTGTCTCTGTACATGTGCGTAACGCCCAACACTGCACGGTCAACCACAGCGATAATACTTTCCTCGCTCATATCGTAACTGTTCGTAACAGCTATCAAAACCCAATAAAACAACAAGATAAAACCAACAAGCCATGGAATAAATTTGGGACGAACGATTAAAATAACAAGCGTTCCGAAAAACGAAACCAACGCTAAACGCTGCAATACGCCCAAAATACGCAAATTTTCAACATCGCTTACTGACTGCCACAAACGTGTAAAGAAACCGATTTCCTCCCCTCGTAGTGCATTAAACTGTCGCATGGAGAGACTTAACCAACCAAGTCCCAATCCGATTAGAAACAGCAAAACCGAACGTCGGGTGAGTTTGAAAAAGCTATCTTTAGTCAATCGAAAATCAAGTTTTTTATATGAAAAATACATTGAAACACCCATAATGAAAATAAAAAACGGGAAAACCAAATCGGTTGGTGTGAGTCCGTTCCATTGCGCATGACCCAAAGGGGCATATACATACGACCAACTTCCGGGATTGTTAACCATAATCATACCGGCAATCGTTATGCCACGCAATACATCCAATGAAAGCAATCGTGTTGGCGCTTTAATAGTGTTTTTTGTCATATTGTATCAGTTGTTAATCACAGGCAAACTTAGTGATTTTTTCTTT